>JAJYNV010000444.1 GCA_021786135.1 Bacillota bacterium | reverse complement strand
GGAGTTGCCACGGAAACAGCGGCGTGTTGGCGTTCGGATTCATCGCCCTGAAGCTCATCGCGGATCTGGTAGACGGCCGGGCATCCCTCCGTTCGAGTGGGCCGGCGCTCCTGGTCAACGGTGCGCTGATCCTGTTCGCACCGCTACTTGTGTGGGTTACCGTGAACATGGGATACAACCACTTTGCGCCGCAACTCGTGACGAGCGTGCTGAAAAGCATGGGCCAACACGGCACCGGCCAGCACGGCATCGGCACACTCAGCTTGGCGATGTCGCTGCTCGGGTACGACGGGTCGGCCGGGTCGAAGGTGTGGGCCGGCGCGCTGCTTGCGATGGCCGCCGTCGGCAGCCTGAGCGACCTGAGCGGCTTGGCCGGTACGCTCGCCCACATCGGGCAGATCACACTCACCGCACCGACGATGCTCGTCTTCTTCTGGGCCCTCTCGCTGGATGTAGTGCTCCTCGAGATCTTGGCCGCCTTCCTGTTCCTCGGCCTGACTCCGGTCATGCCGGTCCTCTTTGGCGTGGGTGCCGCGTCGATGAGTACCGCTCGGACGTGGCTACAGCTCTTCGCCAGGGCGATGCTGGCCATCATCGTGACGTTCGGACTCGGCCTGCTCTGGTACCAGTGGTTCGGACCCACCCCCTCCGCGGCGCACTATGCCAGCGGGTTTGCCGCCAGCACCCTGATGCTGTCCACGCTCGGGCACGCCGGCACGGCGGTGCTCGGAGTCGGGCTCTACGTCGCGCTGGCGTTCGTGCTGTGGGTGCTGTGGTTACGCCCGCTGCTCCTCGTGTTCTATCATGCAGTCGCTCCGATCGCGTCCGGCGTGCTTAAGGGTGGGGCGACGGCTGCCGCACTGGGGGCACACTTCTCGCCACGCGGCAAGGGAGAGGCGCCGGGGGACACCGCGCTCGGTCACGCGGCGCTAGCGCTGTCTGGGGCGAGCGACGCACTCATGGCACCCGCGCTCCAGCGCGTCCTGACTTTCGGTGGCGGCGGTGCGCTCGATCGACTCGGCGCGTGGCAAAACCCCGCCGCCGGCATGTCGCCGAGCGGTGGCGGGATGAGTCTGCACGATGCGTTGATGGCCAGCGTGAGTCGGTCGACATCGACGCCTCAGTGGAGCTCAGCCAGCGCCAGCGGCTCGCAGCTCCTCCGCCTGATGCCGCACTCTTACCGCTCTGAGCGCGACCCACGCGACCCGGACGGCGGCAGCGTCACCGTGGGCACGTTCACCACGCCTAGTCCCGCGCTCGCAGACCAGTGCGCGCAGCAGTTCAGCGGCACCACGATGCGGGCACAGCGCGTGCCGGCGGGCCAGCGGCACAGCACCACGGTGCAGGTCACGGCCCCGGACACGGGCAGCATCGAGGCCGTCGTGGAGCGGTTTGGGCAGAGCATCGATAACCAGCTTCGCAGTAAGAGCACGATCCCCGTCTGGAAGATTGGCGGGAAGTACGTGATCGACTCCAACGGTGTCTCTGCTGAGGTGCCCGCCAGCATCCTGCAGGACCCGAGCTACGTGTACTTCGGCGAGGTTCGGCGCTGACCGTCGCCGCTGGCCGCTCGCCGTGGGATATACTGGGGCCACCGGGTGCGGAGAGGCGGTGGCCCTGGTGCTTGGTAGGAACGGTCGAAGAGCGTGGCGTTTGGCGGGCCTGAGCGTACTTCTTGTGCTCGCGGCAGGAGGCTGCGGCCAACTCCCAGTCGGTCCCCTCGTGCCGCCAGCGCTCACAATCAGGGGACCAGCTCTCGGTTTTCCCGCCATCCAGCTCCTGTTCGCCCCGCCCGAGATCGGGTTCGCCCTTGCCGTTGAGCACCATCCGGGCTCGGACACCGGGCCCGTGGACGTATTTCGCACGGGTGACGGCGGCCGGTCTTGGTCGCGGGTCTTCCAGACGCCTCTGACCACAGCCGCACCGGTGGCGCTTCGGCGGATGGGGCCGTCGCACGTCGCCCTCGTTGGGCTTACCGGAGTCGTGTATGTGGCCCCCGCTGGCGCGGGTGGCCCGTGGCGCAGCGTGCATCTGCCGGGTCAGACGACCGGGGCGGACTTTGTCAGCTTCGCTACCCCGACGGTGTGGTATGTGCTCGGCGATGTCATGGGAGCCATGGGGCACGACTCCGCACAGCTCTACTGCTCGGTCGATACGGGCGCCACGTGGCAGCGGGTTGAGAAGGTTGGCGGCACTCCCATGACCGGAGTCTCTTTTTCAACGCCCGCGTTGGACTCGGGGTGGGTCGGCATGAGCCCGCCGGTGCCAGGTGTCGTGACCTTGGCGAGAACGGGTAAGGGTGTCCCGGTCGGTCGGGTACCAGTTGATCGAAGCCTCCTGCGGAAGTACGTGCTCACAGCACTTCCCCCTACCTTCTTTTCCTCCGACGAGGGCGTGTTGCCCATCGTGACTGGGACGATGCCGCCGATGACCTGGCTCACCACAACCCGCGACGGGGGTGCGCACTGGTCGGTTCCTGTTCGGTTGCCCCGAAACGTGTACGCGTTCACGGATGCAGAGCATTTCTGGGCGGCTGGCGCGAATGGGCTCTGGCGGTCCGTGGATGGCGGCAAACACTGGATGGCTACCGCGTTACCGCAAGGCTTCGCGGTGACTGCGCTCGACTTCTTGACAGTGCAGCGTGGATGGGCGTTGGTTCAGCACGACGGCCGGCTGTGGGTGATCTCTACGCACGACGGTGGACGGCACTGGGCGAGTCTCTGAGCCGACGAGGTGACGACATTGAAGTCTCGGCACGTGTTCGCGCTCGTGGCTTCCTGCGTGGCCACCGTTGCGCTCGCCGCATGTACCACACCGGCGGCGTACAACGCGACGATGACATTTCGTCCTATCGACGTGCCCGCCTTCGCCTCCATGCAGATCGTGGACAAGGACGTAGTCTGGGGCGTCTCCTCCACAAACTCGCTATGGCGCTCGCAGGATGCCGGCCGCGCATGGCGGCGGGTGTCGCTGCCGGGACTGCCGGGTTCGCCTGTTAGTCTGGTGCTGGATCCTCTCAGCTCCCGGGTAGCCTGGATTGCGGCCAGCTCAACCACCGCAGTCGCGGCGGCTCCTCGCGCGGCTGTGCGCCTCTTCAAGACGACCGACGGGGGCCGAACCTGGGCGATGTTGCCCGAGCCACATGGCACGCAGGGGTTACCGCTGGCCAGCAGCGCGGACTTCCTGAACGCCTACGACGGTTGGCTCGTGCTGCAAGCTCCGCACGGCATGGGCTCGTCGCCGGGCGTCTTGTACCGCACCACGAATGGCGGTGTCACCTGGCGGCCCGTGTCGCGGACTCCCATTATGAACGTCCCACCTGAGGCATCGCCGGCCCAGACACTGCCCGTGGCGGGACAGATCGAGTTCACGTCACCCGAGAACGGCTGGCTCGTGGGCGGCTGGATCTCGACCGGACCGCGGTCGCTCTACGCGACGACGGATGGCGGCGCGAACTGGCGTTTGGTGGCGCTGCCCACCATCCCCACCGGAGCGACCTTCGAGAGTGTCCTGGCCGCCCCAAGGAGCGACGGTGACCTGCTCACTGTGCCCATAGCGTACCAAGGCGCTTCAGGCCAAACCTGCGTCGTGTTGCTGCGTAGCTTGGATCGTGGGCAGTCGTGGCAACCTGGTGCCCTGCTGACCGGCGGCGTAAATGTCTCGCTCCTTTCTGCCCACGTTGCTCTGGCACTGCGACTAGGAGAGTACGATCCCCAGCATCCGAATCGGAACGTGCCCGCATCTCTGTGGCGGACGGACGACGGCGGCGTCACCTGGCATCTGATGGCTAACCTGTCGCGGGTCCTGAAATCCCAACTTGCGGGGCCCCTGGTCGGACTCTCGATGACGTTCCTCAACGTCCGCACAGGTGTCATTTGGGCGACCCAATACAACGCTCGCGGCGCGCAGAGAACGCTTTGGATAGACGAGACGACAGACGGCGGCCGGACGTGGATACACCGCTGGCCAGCGGCCAGACACTGACGCACAGGACGGTCCGGGCTACTAAAGGACGACTTATACGGATGCGGAAAGGCGGGATCGGCGTGGCACATGGCCGGGCGTGGTGGCTGGCGGGACTGGCCGGCATCGTGCTCATTTCAGCGGGATGCGGGTCGCAGACTGCCACGTCCCCTCCCGCCAGTCATCACCGTAGGGCCCCTGTCGCCTCTACAGAAGTCGCCCTTCCTCTCCACAGCACCTGGTCGATGCCGGCCATCATCCCCGCCAAGGCGTGGTTCGCCTACGCCGTGCCGGAGTTCAGCTCGTGGGCTGCCAACGCTCCGCAGCCGACCTCCACCTTCGCGACGTGGCAGCCTCCTGCGAGCTGGGACCCATACCTGATGAAGAACCAGCCCTCAGGCGGCACTACCAGTGATGAGCAAGTTCTGTACATCACGCTTCAGGGCGCGGTCTACCTGTATCCCAACCTGACCCAGTGGCCGCCTCTCATGTACGACGACATCCCGCCCGGCGCCACCATCGTGGCCGAATACGTGCCGGTGGCCAGAGCCGTTAGGGCAGGGG
The DNA here is from genome assembly GCA_021786135.1 of Bacillota bacterium. Lineage (GTDB taxonomy): Bacteria > Bacillota > Sulfobacillia > JAJZYS01 > JAJYTV01 > JAJZQO01. The sequence continues at coordinate 9,597 of JAJYNV010000444.1, read as the reverse complement.
TTGTGCCCGTGTACCGGCTGCCCCTGACCGATGTCGGTGGCCTTCTCCCAGCGCCGTGGCAGCGCGTGCTTCATCTGCGGACGGCGGCTCAGTTGCATGCCCTCGTCCTGCCCCAGGCCGCACGCCAGTAGCTGAGCGCCGTACCGCAGCCCCGCGCTCGTTGATGCGTATCTACCAGTAGATGCCTAGTACAGGCACGCGAAGGTAGGTGCGCACCCATGGACGACCGTTCCGCGTTGGCTAAAGCCCTTTTTCATAGTGACATGCGGCTCATCCGCCGCATTCTGACGGCCACCCTGATCCTGTTCCTGCTGCCGTGGCTGTTCGCCATCGTGCCGGCCAGTTTCACGCGGTACGACACCCCCGGTGAGTCAGAGGCGCCTGGCGTCGAGCCGGTCATCACAGGCCAGCCCGTGCGCGCCAGCGCGCCGATCTGGACGCAATACTCGCCGTTGCCGCAGGCATACGTGGAGGGCTGGCTCGAGAAGCACTACCCGGGGACGGCAGTCACCGCCGACTGGCTGGGGCAGATCGCGCAGGCGGCGAAGCAGTTCAACGTCAACGAGCTGTTCTTGCTCGGCATCCTCAACGCCGAACAAGGCATGCTGGACCGCAACCTGCTACTTCAGGACGGCCTCAGTCACTACCAGTGGGCCCTGCAGAACCCGTTCGACTACGGGGTCTATCCCGGCAGCCCGTTCAACCAGGACATCGGTGTGCTGAAGAGCGCCGAGGGAGCGGCACAAGACGTGGCGGCGGCGATCAACGCCGTGTCGCCCGCCCTGTGGCCGCAGTTGGGCATGAGCGGGTTCTTCTCCGCGCTCTCGGGCTTCTACGTGAACGGCACGCCGGACGACCCGGACATGGGCTGGGTGCACAACGTGGCAAGCGTGTACGGCTCACTCGGTCAAGCTTTGTACGACACGCCTTCGGGACAGAGCGCGGTGGCTCAGGTGCTCGCAGGGGCAAGGGATCTGTTGGTGCTGGTGCAGCCCGTTCCGCTGCCCGGAGCGGGTCTCGCGCAGTGGGTGCAGCGGCAAGCGCTGCCGGGGGTGGTCGGGGTATTCACGTGGATACGGTCGCACGTGGAGGCGTTCTTGATCGGAGTTGGGCTCAGCGCAGGCGCGGCGTACGTGATCGCCACGATCATCGGGGCGCTTGGGACGGCCGCGACCGGCGCTGTGGCCGCAGCGGCGTAGGTCGAAGGTCCACACATAGCAGGCAGACTCCTCTTGGAGTTTGCCTGTATATTCCTGGCTTGCACGGTGATGGTAATAGACTTACCATGCGTGCAGGTGAGGCGATGAGGTGAAAGTTCGGGACGACATCGGCACGCCGGAACTATTGGGCGTCACCGTAGGAGCGATTGTCGTCGACGCGTGGCTCTTCGGCGATTCGCGCGATGACCCCGGCAGGCGATGGACCGAGCAGCAACTTGACGAACTGATTGACGCTGGCTTGACGGAATTGTTCATGCGAGGCGCAGAATGGGCAAAACACACCTATGTCGAACGGCAGTTACGTGAAAGGGCTGCGATGGCGGCGCTGCGCAATCGAGTTGCTACCCCGGAGGTCTTCCTGCACTATGGGAGGATACCGAGTCGTGAATGCTCGTGATCTCTGGGAGTTGCTAAAGCGCGAAGATGAGATCGAGATAGCAAACTTCCGTGTCATTCAGACGGTCCTATTCGGCGTGTTGGATCTTGCGGTAATTGTCCTTGTTGGCTGGGTAATCGGCGACGGCTGGCATGGGGTGGCACAGTCAGGAATCCAGGCCGACATAGCGATCCAGCGCCACTATTGCAGCTTGCTCTGGTATAACGCATTCCAATGCCATCAAGCATCTCTCGCGGTGCGTCATGATAAGGCCAGACTGTTCCTTGCGTCACACATAGGTCTATTCATTGGTATCTATCTTTTTGCCACGCTGCTGTTCGCACGTATGTATTGGATCTGGTGGAGTTATGGCAGTAACGAAACGAATCAAGCACACGAGGTACTTGCTCACACCCTCAACATTGCTACCATGCAAGGTTCGCAGCAATCGTCCAGGAATGTCGCAATAAGCATTATCAGCATGGTCCAGTCTATGGTGACTTTCGCTTTTGTGCTGATCGTACTAGCTTCTCTGGTGGGAGTTGCGATGTCGCTCATCTGAGTTGCGCGGCAGCTCAAAACGCTTTCAGGCGATGGGCAGTTGGACGGCGTGCACGGGAACGCAAGAGCTCCGATGATGATCCGCCTGTTTGGAGGCCCACCATTGAAAATGACGCGCCCGCCTGAGGTCGTCCTCGAGATCGCCCGCCTCGACGGCGACGTGCTGCGCATCCGGCATGCCGTCGAGATGGCGCAGGTCTTCTTCCGCCTTGACCCGAGTGCCCACGGCCCGAAGGCCTACGACACCCTAATTCGATCGTCCAAGCCCGACCGCATCGAGACCTCAGACATCTCCGCAATCAACGCCACCATGGCGGCTCGCACTCCTCTGTACCGTTGGCAGGATCTCATCGCGCTCGACCGGCCAGGGTGGCTCACGGAGGTCCACCCATCGTGGTCATTGTTCGAGCTGACCGATGGCGACTGGGCCTCCCTACACGTGGAGGCAAGGATCGTGGACGCCTTGGCGGCGATGATCGCGCCGGGGCGCCGGCTGTCCGTTGTGACCAAGGTCCTCCACATGAAACGGCCGGCTCTCGTCCCCGTATGCGACCGCCTGGTGCTTGACCAGCTCGGCGCGCCCGCCAACGTGGACCACGATCCGGTGGCGGCGGCGGAGTTCATCGGCCACGTGCGCCGCGAAGGCCGCCGTAACATCGACGGGCTCAGGGCCGTTCAGGAGCGTCTTGCAGCGGAGGGACGAGCTGCATCCCTTGTGCGAATCTTCGAGGCCCTGGTCTGGCAAAGCCATCCCGAGGTCTGGTATCAGAAGCTGGCTGCGTTGGTCGACGAGTGGTCTGATGACGAAACGGTTAAGCGTACAGGCCAATAGTGACGAGTGGATTTGCTGATCGTGACCTGATATATTGAACGTGCTCGGATCGAGTGGCGCGAGGGAAGGCTTGTTCAGCTCGCCGTGGTGACGTGCCATCGTCACCAAGCCCATGGCTACAACGGCAGAGCTGTCCAAAGTGAGAGTTCATCACTCTCCACCCAATGGCTGGGTCACCTAAGCAGCGCCGTCCTGCCAGCGGTTTTGGAAGCGCCTCTTAAGTGGAGGTAGGTGGGGTAAAGATCATGCCCCGCTGGTAGCACCAAACTTCCTATCCGAGCTCTTTTTATGCGCATATGAAGCACAAAGAACGTGTAACAGTAAGCATTCAAAACGTCGCTACTAAGGAACGGATCCGCCGTCAGTTTGGCAGCAGTAAGGGCTGGCAGAAAGAATATATATACGAATGGGACGACCGGACAGGCTGGTGTGTGGAGACACACCGGTTTGTTAATACTCGCAATCGTAAGGAGTCATTCGGCGAAAAAGTAAAGCGTAGTCGAATGATGGACAGCGATGAATGGAGCCGGTTTGTTAGAAGCCTTCACAAACCTAATAGACCGGATAAGCCCAGGTGTTAGCCGTAACACCGCGTGGGGTCGGTAGCAGACTGGTTTGAGGGGCAGACGGGCTACGATTTCAGTGCTTGCAACCGCGTTTGCTACCATTTTGGGCAGCACGCCACGTAAACCACAGACGCTATGGAAAGCAAACTCCGCTTTTAGAGCGGGTTTCAGCCACGTAGCGCTACGGGAAGATAGGTTGATTGATAACTACGAATCAAGAGGTCGCAGGTTCGAATCCTGCCGGGCGCGCCACTCTTGAACCCGCTTCCCGCAAGGGCTAGCGGGTTTTCTGTTGTGTTCCTTTGTCAGTCTGGAAGCGGCAGATGGTCCCCGAAGTGTCCCCCGAGGTCCGAGAAACGAGCTGCAGCATCCTCTTGCCGAGGCAGTACATGACCGTAGATTTGCAGCGTGAAGGCGACGGAGGAATGGCCCAGACGCTCCGATACAACATGCGGCGGTACACCGGCTGCGAGCAACTGTGTCGCATGCGTATGCCGTAGCCCGTGCAGCGTTATACGCTTCACCTGGGCGCGCTTCTGCAGTATGTCGAAAGCGCGCGCAACGTTACGGGCGCTGAGAGGCGTGCCGGCTTCCGACGGGAAGCAGAGATCCTTTCCACTATCGTCGCTGTAGACGCCGGCGGCGCTTCTTTCCTCTTCCATCGCGGCGAGATGCTGGCGCAGGACTTGCATCGTGCGCTGCCCGACGGTGATCGTGCGGTAGCCGCGTCGCGTCTTTGGGGGCGTCTCGACCATGCGCCCCTTCACGGCAGCCAGGGAGCGCTTGACCGTCACCGCGCCCTTGTCGAAGTCCACTTCCTCGCGCCGCAGGCCGAGAATCTCGCCGCGTCGCATGCCGCTCGCAAGCGCCAGAGCGAAAAGAGCGTAGAGCCTGTGACCTTGCGCCGTTGCGAGAAAGGCTGTCACATCGTGCGCGTCCCAGAAGTCGATCTCCGGATGCTCCTGTCTAGGCGCCATGGTGTCATCAGCCACGTTCCGAGGGACGACGCGCCAGCGCACCGCCTGCTCTAACAGCTGCCCGATAAGGAAGCTCACGAGCTGACGCTGCCTGGGGGAGGGTTCCCCCGGCCGGCCATCGTGTCTTTGCATGCCAGAGATGCAGATCTGCACGTCGGGTGCGGTGATCTTCTGCACAAGCATCGGCCCGAGCACTGGCAGGATGTGCAGCCGGAGCGTGCTTTCGTAGCTTGCCAACGTGGACGGTCGTGGGCGCCGCATAGGCAAGACATCCCGCTCCCAGCGTGTGGCAAGATCCGCGAATGTCATGCGGCTAGGTTCAACCGCCGTGCCAGCATCAATCAGCGCCTGTTCCTCACGCCAGCGGATCTTTGCGTCTTTCTTGGACCCGCGAAAGGTCTCGGTCTTCTGCCTACGCTTGCCGTCTGCGCCTCGCGGAAGCTCCCAGAACAGCCGATGGGTGTCCTTTCCTCGCGACTGGATCTTCATGTGCACATCACCTTTCGACGATGAAGGATGTCCTACCGCCTAGTGGTCAGCACCCTCCCGTCATGACGTCGCCGCGATGATGTGCGACAAAGGGTTCTTGTGTGACTAGTGGAGGCTACACTATGGCCTTAGTTCCGATAACCGCAGCGGCACACTGGGCCATCAACAACGTGAAATCTGAATCCGTCAAACCGAGACGCTGTCTTCCGCTGGATGGGTACACCCTCGGAATCTGTAACAGACGCCAAGCGCATGCTTCTTGCGAGACTTCCATGTGCTCTGCCCATTCCGGCAGATTGCGGAGCGCATGTCCTTCAAAGAACTCCCATGGCATCAGAAGCTCCTCAGCGAACACGTTTGCCTCCCGCTCCATCACGTTGAGTACATCATCCGGGACTCCGTCCAAACTGACGTCTTGGATATGCCCGAGAAGGATATGCCCAATCTCATGTGCCATTGTCCAACGTGTACGGTTCCTAGGCATCTCCAGATTAATGAAGCACCTATAATGTCCCGTCACAGGGTTACGAACGGTCCATCCGTCCTGATCAGTATCATCCATTCTAATGTCTGCAAACGTGTCAAGTATCTGCATAGTGGGGGTCGCGGCGTGGCGCAAACCAAAGAATGCCCTAATCTCTGCAGCGACCTTTCGAGAGAACCTATACCTGACTGCCTTGTAGCCGGTCGCCAATGCACATTCACCTTTTGTCCCAGTCTGTACCAGGGTTGATGGTCTAGCTTAGTCATCCTTTTTGTCGGGTGTGTCTTCTTCTAGGAACTGTTGCATCGCTCGAATCATCTTGCGCTTCATTTCGGGGTCGAGTTTCTTCGATGCTCTCCGAAGGAATTGCACACCCTCTGGCCACGATTCCTCTATCTCATCGACCTTGCCGGGCTTGAGGTAGCCGGCCAATTCCATGAGGTATTCATAGCTAACCCCATACGCTGCGGCTAGCGCCTCGAGCACCGCCGGTGAAGGCGAGATGGGCTTGTTAGTGCGCGGATCGCTTCCCTGTTCCAACAGTCCAAGGTACGTGTGGCTGACTACCCCTCCTGCATGTTCACAGGCTTCGCGGCGCGACCATCCCAGCTCTTCTCGTATTCGCCGCAACTCTTGACCCAACCGCGCCACTGCTCGGCCTCCCAACCCATCATGTTTTACAGTCTAGGCAACCAAACTGCACCGTGGGTACACAACATGCTTGCCACGCGCGGAACACATGTAGTATCTTTAGAGCGAACAAAGGTGCTGCGCGGACTCCCGAACGGGGAGCTGCACGGGCTTCCAACCGCACCGTGCCGTGCATCAGACATTCCGCGTAACACATCAACCACCGACAAAGGAGGGTGACCGGATGCCAGAACCCTTGATGGACTCGAAGCAGGCTTGCAAGTTCCTCGGCATCAGTTACGACACGTTGAAGAGGCTGCGCATGCGCGGACAGATCCCTGGGCGTAAGGTTGGCCGCCAGTGGCGCTTCCACCGCCCGACGCTTGAGTCATGGGCGAGGGAGAAGGAGCCAAGCATACGGGCCACCGACTAGGCCCAACACCAGCTGCCGGTTTCTTTCGACCCACGCACACGCCAACGGCGGTGCCGAGCCCCAAGGGGGCACGGGGTCCTTTCGGGAAGGGAGCGTAGTATGCCTTTGATCACTCTGCTCAGCGATGGGTATCGGTACGTGCGTATGATCGAGCCAGGCCGCGCAGCCAAACGCGTGGAACGTGGGGATGCGGAGTGGGTTACCGCTACCGGTTCTGCCCCGGACCCCAGACACGGAACGATCCGGATGGTGACACCGAGGCAAGGTGACGACTCCTCACCGCCCGATGTGTTACTCCTCTTGGCTGCCGACGGCGTGCCCCTTATGAAGTTGACTGAGCGCGACCGGAAATCGGTGCGGCACCGACTCAATCAGAGCGACCCTGGGGCCCAGGACCTTGGCGGGTGCATCCTCCTTTCCCGCCCGGCCGACGCCGCGTTTCGCGAGGGAGTCATCATGGCGCTTTCGGCGGTTGCGACGGACGAGGTCGCACGGTTCGTGCGCCTTCGTGCAGTCGTGCAGAACGTGCTGCGTCGTGCAGGAGCCGAGCGTTCCACCGACCTGGACCACAAAGACTTATCGCACATCGCCAAGCTCTTGGCGCGCGAACTGCGGCAGGACATGTCGATCGCCGAAGTCCTGGTTGAGTTGCAGCGTATGGGCCGTCTCTTGGGGCCTGATCGGGCCCAGATCCGTGAACTGGCGGCTGAAGTGCAGCACCTGACACTCCGGCCAAGGCAACGATCCCAAGAGGACGGGGGCACCTCGCTCCTCCTGGAGAATGGCAGCCATCGAGCCGGACGCGGGGGCGGACGTCAATCGCTGGAGGCGGCCCAGGCTCATGCCGCAGCGGCTGGGCAATAGCGTAGGGGAGGGAAGCGCCATGACGCGCGAGGGGTACCTGCAGGGGCTTGAGCACGAAAGGGCGGCCCTGGAGTTCGCAAGGCGAGATCTCCTGAGCCGCCTACCAGACCGGCGCCGACCGCATGCTCTCGTGAAGAGGCTTGCCGAAGTGCAGATGCGGTTGACGGCTGTACGCGCCGAGATATCCCATCTCCGTTGATGCCAGATCGCGACTGACGCCCCGCACGGCTACGGCTGTACGGGGCGTTTTGCGTAAGGACTCCGATGAAAGGATGATCGCCCATGGACGCACTACTGTTTGACGCAGCATCCCTCGACACGAAGTTGCGGGGCATCTTCGCTCCGCACGTCGATCCGCTTAGGAGGCAGGACCCCATTGCCATTGAGGTGCACCACGGAGGCAAGAGCGGTGGGGTTGTGGTCGAAGGGCACATCGTAGGCGTTTACTCCCACGGTTTGCTGTTTCAAGACCCATACGTGCGCGAGTTCTTCTCGTACGTGGACTTCTACACCAGCCACGCACGTGTCAGATCAGGTGCCGTGAAGCCGTTCATCGCGGCAGCCCTACCGCAGATCTACAACCTAGCGCTGGCCACCATCCGCGAACGACCTCGCCCCGTTTCCGCATAGCCCTCCTCGACGCGCCCTGTGCAGCCACGGCTGTACGGGGCGCTCGCCGTTAGTCCCTGTCTGAGGCGGGGCCAGTCACAACACGGGGCAGGTGAGACCAGATGGCCGACGGCGACACTCAGCGTCCCACAGACGAACCGATCCGAGGCGACCGCGTGCGACGGCGCTACGAACGTGGCTTCGCTCAAGTGCCCCGAGCGTTGCTTACGAATGAGCCGCCTCCGACCAGTAACGCAGTGCATTGCTTTGCCCTCCTCGACATGCACGCTGACTACCAAACTGGCGCCTGCTATCCGGCGCAGTCCACATTGATGCGCGAGATGGGCGTGAGCCGGCGGACGGTCCAACGGGCCCTCGACGAGTTGGAGCAGTTCGGCTTCGTCGAACGAGAGCCGCGACTCGACCCTCGCTATGGACGGGTGGGCACGGACTACGATCTTTACGACAGAGCAGAGCACCCCCCTGTGTCACTGGTGGCACAGGGGAGGCGCGCTGGTGACACCCCCCCTATGCCATCGGTGGCGCTTAAACAAGACACAGAGATGAACAAGAAACGAGACAACAACAACAACAACAACGGCACCGGAGCGCCGGGGCCCGACCGTGTTGTTGTCTCTGCGGCTTCGCCTCCAGACTGGGACATCGAATCGGTACTGGCGCTTATGACTACGCTAGCACCCGATGTGCCGGCAGCCGTAGTCGAACAGTGGCTCAGCAACTATGGCGGCGAGACCGTCGTCGAGCACCTCGACTGGCTCAAGACCGAGATCGACGCAGGGCGGCGCGTCGACTCTCGCGGAGGCTGGCTGCGTGATTCTTTCGGCTGGTCGGAACCGCCGGCGAGCTATCGCCGCGTACGACGTGAGCGTGAGCGCCGAGCCCAACAAGAGGCGGCGCGGCGAACCGAACTCGCCCAGGCAGAACAGGCCGCCGCGGCAGCCGCAGAAGATAAGCAGCGGCTGCAGGCTCTGCGAGCTGCGTACTTCGCTCTGCGCCCGGACCGACAGGCTCAGATCTACACTGCAGCACGTGTAGCGGTCACGGCCGGGCCGGCGGGGAGGATGATCGAGGTGCCTCCGGCGTCGGACGCATGGGAGGCATGCACGGTCGGAGCTTCAATGTGGCGCCAAGCGATTGGCGAGATTCTTCGGAGGGAAGGGTGACGCCGTAAGCCTGGGCGCTATTCTTCCGGCCCAGGACCAGGAAACTTCGGGCAGAATCGGCCGCGGCTCAAGGGCTGCAGGCAACACCTGAGGGCGCCCTCCACCCTCTCGCCGCGTGGGCCTGTGGACTTGCCACACCTATGGGCAAACGGGTTGCCCACAGGTGCTTGCACAACCCTTCAGGTTGCGCACAGGGTCCACCGGCCACTACTACCCCTCCTCCTCCCTCATTCCTCGGTCGCGTCCTCCCCTGCGAGGTGAGGACGCAGGATAAAGCAGAGCGCATACACACACGCGGCGGTGCCGCGTGGTTGAGCCATTCCGGGCGCATACAACTGACGCGATGCGCATACATTCCGTAGTCGCTCACAA
>JAJYNV010000022.1 GCA_021786135.1 Bacillota bacterium | reverse complement strand
GGACGATCGCGTCACGGCCGCGACAGGTGAAGTCGTCCTGATAGAACCTGCCGGCTGCTCTCGGTCGTAGAGTGTAGCGAATCGCGCACCTGGACAACGGCGCAAAGCGCCAGGGCCGCGGTAACATTATGTTACCTTCCGGCATACCCCTCCTGCAGGGGGTGAGCCAAGATGATTGGTCCGCTGCAGCTGCCATCGAAGACCCGCATTTCCATCGTCGGCGTAGGCTATGTCGGACTTCCGCTCGCAGTGGCATTGGCCGATGCCGGTTATTCAGTGACCGGGTACGACACGAATGCGAGCCGTTTAGAGGAGCTGAAGCGATGCAATCCGAGCGTTGAGACCATAACCCCGGAGGAACTTCGGCGCGCTCTCGAGGCAGGCACGTTCGTCCCAACGTCGGATCCGTCTGTTCTCTCGGAGAGTCGGGTAGTCGTGATCGCGGTGCCGACCCCCCTCTCCCCGGACCGTACCCCCGACACCTCCGCCGTGGAATCCGCCGCGGAACTCGTGGCGGAGCACGCCGCGGCTGGCACCCTGGTCGTGCTGGAGAGCACGAGCTATCCAGGCACGACGAGGAGCCTTCTGCTCCCCAAATTAGAGGGAACCCTTGGCCGCGTCGGACATGACTTCTATCTCGCAACCGTCCCCGAGCGCATCGACCCGGGCAATCGACGCTACAATCTCGCCACGATCCCAAGATTGATCGGCGGCGTCACAGCCGCGTGCAGCGAGATGGCCCGAGCCTTCTATGCGCGCATCGTCACTGAATGCCACGTCGTGTCCTCTCCCGAGGTGGCTGAGATGGCGAAGCTGCTCGAAAACGCCTTTCGAAACGTGAATATCGCTCTCGCCTCCGAGCTTGCCATCCTCTGCGAACGGGCCGGTTTGAATGTCTACGAAATCGTCCGAGCGGCCGCCACGAAACCGTTTGGCTTCATGTCGTTCGTGCCGGGCATCGGCGTCGGAGGCGAGTGCATCCCTGTCGATCCCGTCTATCTGACGTGGTATGCCCGTCGTGCAGGTGCGCCAATGCTGCTGCTGGAGCGTGCGATCGAAACGAACGAGTCCATGCCCCTCCACGCAATGGAACGCATCGAGGCAACGTTGCGCGCGGACGGCTTGGGCTTGGACGGCGCGCGCATCCTGGTGCTGGGCGTGTCCTACAAGCCCGACGTGGCCGATATGAGGAATTCCCCTGCGCTTGCGGTAATGCGGGAGCTCCAGCGCCGCGGTGCCCTGCTCTCCTACCATGACCCACTGGTACCCTCCCTGAAGCTGGGGGACACGGCCTTGACATCCCAGGAGTTGACGCCGGACGTCTTGCGGGACGCGTCGCTCTGTGTCGTCTTGACGGCACATTCCGATCTGGACCAGCCTCGGATCCGACAGCTGACGCCCCGCTTCCTGAAGCTGGTTTCACCCTGAGCCGTTGGCGTTGGTGCTACTAGGGCGCGTATCTTGATCTGACGCTACGAAGGGGACGTGTCGTCCCTGAGACGAGCATGTGACAGGAGATCTCATCCATGCGGTCCGGATGCGAAGGCATACGCTCCTGACCTCGTGAACGCCGATGGCAGCGGTGGACAGGGCCAAGCGATCCTCGATGCCGATGACGTCGAACGAACGCGTCAGGTCCGAGGTGACATGTTGCACGGCGTCCTGCGAGATGTCGGCGCCCAGGGCATAAGGTCGCGCCATCTCGGCCTTCACTTTGGACGCGGTTCCTGACGCCCTTTTGCGACGGCTGAGACTCCCCTTCTAGGGGTGTGCGGTAGATTGATGCAAAAAGAACAGGGGTTCTCTCTTCGGTGGGGTGGGCGGAAGGGAGAGCCACCGTGCCTCTGTTAAATGGGGAATTGACGGCCTGTGCGGCCAACTGCTCGCCATCTTCCGTGCGCCCGACCAGGACACCGCTCGCGCACTCCTGAGCGGCATTCTCATCGCTCACCAAGACCGCGCCCCGCCGACCATGCGGCGTCTCGAGAACGGCTTCGACGAGACGACTGCCATCCTCAGCAATCCCGAGCCCCATCGCAAGCGTCTGGCACCACGAAGATCGTGGAGCGACCGAACGAGGAGATCCGGCACCGCGAGCATGTCATCCGCATCTGCCCGAACGGCGCCTCCGTCGAACGGCTCGTGGCGGCTCTGCTCCTGGAGCAGCACGAGATCTGGTCCACTGGCCCCTGGTATTTTGACAAGACAGCCTACTGGGAATGGCGGCGTCTCCACGCTGTCGTCGCCGACTGATCCCCATGCCAGACCGAATTTACATCACATGGTGGACTCGCCCCCCCTTTCGAGCGGTGCAAACGTCCGGGTTTCACCGTGCTTGCATGGTTAGCTACGTGACTCTTCAGCCCCGCCGCCCTGACCGCATGTAGACTCTTGGCCCCTACCGCAAGCGGCCGGATCTTGGTTCTGCTCGACGTCCGGCGCTCACATGCGGGGTCTCTCGCGCGCAACGGCATCCAGTGCATCGCGGATTGCCATATAGCGCTGCTGCCACGAGTTGGCCCTGGCGAGCGCCTTGCGCGCCGCCACCCTTGCCGGATGCATCACAGATTCCCTCGCCGCCCTATCGACCTGCTGCAGGAATTCCTCGGGCGTGCGACCGACCTTGACCAATCGCGTACCCTGGGCCTCCGGAATCGCCGTGGACACCACCGGCCTGCCAGTCGCCAGATACTCGTACATCTTGATCGGATTCGTGGCCCTAGTGAGGGGTGTCAGCGCGAAGGGAATGGTCAGCACCTGCATGCGCTTGAGGTAGGAAGGAAGCGCCGCGTACGGCCGCATGCCCAGATAGTGGGCATGCTCGTGGTAGATGTTCTGGTGCCCCAGGTTCGGTCCCACGAGGACCATCGGATAGTGCTGCGCGATCAGCGCGACGATGCTGGCATCGATCCAGTAGCCAAGGGCCCCCACGTACCCGACCACCGGCTGATCAGGCTGCAGGGCTGGCCAATCAGCCGGATCCGGTGCCGCATCCAGGTCGCTGAAGCGCTCGTACTCGCAGCCGTTGCGCACCAGTACCACGCGAGCGTGCTCCTGCCGCATCTTCTGGTACAGCGGCGCCGACGTGGCGACAACGAGGTCGACGCGCGGGACGATCCGCCGCTCCGCCGCCGCCCATTCCGGAAAGTCGTCCAGACAGTCGTAGACCGCGATGTGCGGCCGGATGTGATCGATCCAGGTCACCGTCTCCGGCCAACTCATCCAGAGCACCACGGTGCCGCTGCGCGGGAGGATGTCGATGTCAGCCGCACGATGCACGACGAACAGGTTCGGGCGCACTTCCTCCGGGGGTGCATCGACCCCCCGGATGTTCATGTAATAGACGCGGTTGCCGTCCGCGGCGAACTGCTCCATCAGGTGCTGCGGCCGCTGCTTCATGTAGTCGTAGTTGATCGTCGGCGGGTAGATCACCGTGTACTTCGCGGCCGGCAGCCTCCCATCGTCGATGAACGGCGAGGCAGGCGGGCCAGGCACCAGGATCTGTTTGATGCCCAGTCTCGTCAACAAGGTGGGAGGCGTGCGAAGTCCGACCGGCTGGGGCGGCATCATCGAGATCTCCTTCCCTACCGCTGAGCGGCACGGTGGCGCGGCCGCCCAGCTCAACTGTTCGACTCAAAGCGGCTGAGACGCAGGAGCGCATTCTCCTGGGGCAGGGCGGGCGGGAACGGGGCTGGATCCTGCAGGCTCGGTCCCCGCGAATGGCTGCCTGCCACAGGCATGCATGAGGCCAGGTCCTGCGGGTACGATCGTCGGGATCGCTGCGCGGTGCGCAGGAACGTCGCACCTTTCCTGTTCCCGATCACCCGTCCCGGTGCGAGATCCCTCCTATGGCCGTCCCGTCTTCCCTTGCCGGATCGCGCCCTTTCGTCTGCCGACGCGAGACGACACTGCTGCCATGATGGGCGACTGCCGCTCATGCGGGCCCTCCCAACCATGGGATATGATGCGAGGCGACATAAAGTCCCCCATCCTGCCGGCGTCCCGCCTGTATGCGGTCATGGGCCGGGCTGGGCTACAAAGGCGGTCGTTCTGGACGACCGGCCCGCCGCGCGTCCGCTGCCGCGAGACACTTGCGCAGACTGCGATTCCAGTCGATTACAGGGGAACACACGCCCCCTGCGCGGCGTCCCCGCTAGTGATGCTCAGCTCAGCTCGGCGGATGGGCCCCGGGTGGGCTCGGCAGCCCGAGCCTCGCCCACGGCAGCCTCCGCCGGTTCAGGGCCATGCCGCGTACGTTGTTGGACGGTCTGATACCACCTCTTGCCTTGCGGCAGCAGGCTCAGCCGATAGATGTGAAACGCGGGATAGTGGGTGTCGATGAAGATGGGAATGCCCAGCACGGCAGCCCGCAGCTGAAGCGCCCGGTCCTCGCCTACCCATGAGACCGATGGAACGGGAGAATAGCTGAGTCCCTTGCGAATCGCGCTCGTCCGGATCAGGGTACATGCGCCTGTGCCCCCTACCCGATACTCGCCGGGCTTACGCCACTGCCGCAAGGCCTCCGGTCCGATGCCATACTGGTCCACTTCCCAGGCGTTGGGCAGTTCGGGGTCGGTCGGCTGCCAGCGGGTCCAGAAGATCTCCGCGATCACGTCCTTGCCGGAGGCGCATAGGCGCCGCAAGGTCTGCGGGTGCAGCAGGAGATCGCTGTCCACCATGAACACGGCATCACTTTGCATCTCCAGGGCGCGCCTCAGGATCATGTTGCGCATGTTGGTCACGTCCTGGACCAAATCGCGCGTCCAGCGATGGGTGCGTTCGTCGGTGAGGTACTCGTGCCCCGTCTGGTACGAGGCCACCTCGACCTGTGCCGTCGTCGGCGTCCGCTCTGCCAATATGCCCTGCCCCTCGTCCCAGTTGTGAAAGACGAAGTAGTAGGAGAGCTCCAGGCCGGTGCCATTCAACCCGAAGAGCGACGAGAGGAAAGCATCGAAGATCTCGGGATGCTGCCTGGCACAGACCCCGACCAACACATGCATGCCGACCTTCACCTCCCACATGGCGCCCGCTGAGACCGGTGCCACTCCCCCCTGCTGGGCGGCAGGGCCAGCGGCACACGTCTCGCAACACCTCCTGCATATTCCGGAGCCCGGAACAGTGCGCACGGCCATGGGCGCATTGCCATGGCGAGGCACGCCCGCCTGTACGTTCCCTGCAAGCCGGCGCCTTCGCTTGGTCCAGGTCCCCGGCCCCAGAGCGCAGGGGATCGGCAAGACATTGCAGAATTTCGTAAACAGCTTTTTGCACAAGGAACTTGGTATGTCCAGAGACGCTCGAGACACCGATGCCCTGACGCCGCGCATTCCCCTTGGCCATCTCGCAGAATCCCCGCCTGAGGCATCGGCAAGATCGCTGGACATAGATTCCGATGATCTGTCGGCTGCCGCCGGCACCCTGACCATGAACGTCCTGCCCATCGGGGTCGTCCTCTATGACAAGTCGGGCGACGTAACGTATATGAATGAGACCGCCAAACGCATATTTGCGGCTTATGAGACAAGTCCCGAATCGGACCTGTCCATGCGCGTGGCCTCGGGCAACCCACGCACGCCCGAGGGAGCCGCGTTGCGCGTGGAGGATACACCCCTCTACCGCGCCCTGCACCACGGTGAATCGGTCAGCGACTTTGTGGTCATGCACCCTAGGCCCCATCACGATGCGAGCTACCTGTCGATAGGCTGCGAACCGGTGTCCGATCGGAACGGCGCCATCGTCGGCGCCATCACGGTCCTGCAGGAGATCACGGACATCCGGCGCACGTATGCAAAGCTGAAGGAAAGCGAGCAGCGCTTTCGCGCGCTCGTGACAGCAAGTTCGGAAGTCCTCTACCGCATGAGCCCCGATTGGTCGGAAATGCGCCAGCTGCACGGCCACGGCTTCCTGGCCGATACGGACGAGCCCAGCGGTGCGTGGCTAAACGCCTACATCCACCCTGACGATCAGGCGCAGGTCATCGCCGCGATCGAGGAAGCCGTCCGCACGCGCAGCATGTTTCAGCTCGAGCACCGCGTGCACCGTGCAGACGGCACCCTCGGTTGGACGTACTCGCGCGCTGTGCCGCTGTTCGATGTCGCCGGTGAGATTACGGAGTGGTTCGGCGCCGCGCGTGACATCACGGCCGAACGGGTCCACGCACAGGCCCTGTTCGATGCGGACAGGCGGAAGAACGAGTTCATCGCCATGCTCGCCCATGAACTGCGGAACCCGCTCGCGTCGATTCAGAGCAGCGTGCAGCTGCTCGAGCGCGTCCACGGCAATCCGTCATCCGACCCTGTCGTGCGTCAGGCGAACGAAGTGCTGAGCCGACAGGTACATCACCTCTCGCGCCTCGTGCACGACCTCCTGGATGTCTCGCGCATCGCGCAGCAGACCTTCACGCTGCGGCGGGAGCGTGTCGTACTGCGGGACGTCATCGAACGTGCAATGGAATTGAGCGCGCCGCAGTCCGAAGATTCCGGCCGTGAGGTGAGCCTGGCTCTTCCCCGCGCGCCGGTGATTCTCGAGGGAGACCCCGTGCGGCTTACCCAAGTGTTCGCGAACCTGCTCGACAACGCGATCAAGTATTCGGCACCTGGTACGCGCATCGCCATTGTCGCCGAGACGGTGGGCTCGGACGTGACCATCGCTGTGCGCGACAGCGGTATCGGCATCTCCGCAGAACTCCTCCCCCACGTCTTCGATGTCTTCCAGCGCGGCGAGGTATCCGAGTACAAGGTCCAACACGGGTTGGGGCTTGGCCTCACGTTGGTCCGGCGCCTCGTCGAGCTGCATCATGGTACGGTGGAAATCCGCAGCGAGGGGCCCGGCAAGGGGAGCGAGGTGCTCGTACGCCTCCCCATCGCCTGCCTGGGCACGGACGTGGAGTCCTCATCGGCGGCACCGAGTGCCGTCGTTCCTCGGCGGCAACGGATCCTGCTCGTCGACGACAACAGGGACGTCGCCGATTCCATGGGCATGCTGCTCAAGGCAGTCGGCTTCGAGGTCCAGGTCGCCTACGAGGGTCTGGTCGCCTTGGAAATGCTGTCGGCCTGCACGCCCGGCGTGGCGCTCATCGACATCGGCATGGCTCCCATCGACGGGCTTGAGGTCGCCCGCAGGATCCGGAGCCAGGAAAGGTACCGAGATGTCCGCCTCATTGCCATAACGGGATGGGGCACCGACGAAGACCGGCAACGCTCGCTGGATGCGGGGTTCGATCACCATCTGACCAAGCCGATCGGCATCAGGGATCTGCAGGCATTGCTGCATTCGCTCTAGCTCTCTGGCTTGGTAAGGCGCCTCTGGCCCTGGTGGTTCTCGAACAGGAAAGCACCGCCTGCCGGTGGTCGGCTGGCGGTGCGGCTGCATCCTGCGACGCCTGAGTTGTGGGCTCGGGTCGGCGCCGCCGCCGTGATGAGGCGTGGACGACCACCAGCCCCGTAGGAGCGTAGATCCCGCGGCTCAGGCCCGACGTCATGCCTGCGAAGGCGGTCCGTAGCGGAAGAAGCCGCCAAGACCCCATCTCAGAGCTCCCCCGAACGCAGGTGCCGATGCGAGTGCCCCCGAGACGGTTCCCCGGCGCGTGAAGAATCCTGCGAGATGTCGACTGGCCACATGCTTGCCAGTCGCCCATTGCCTATCACTCAGGCATGACAGGGGCGAGCAGTGCGAAGCGAAACCTCCGCTCCGGGGAGTCCGCAACACCCGCCCAGGCGCGACGACCGGATGCGACCGTCGGACGCGCCCCAGGCCCGCCTGCCCACAGCGAGTGCATCTCAGCTACATGCGCAGGAGACGCTCCGCATTGCCGTGCGCGATGCGGGCACGATCCGCCGGGCTCACGGGGAGCTGCATGAGAAACTGGCGCGCTTCTGCCATGGAAGCGAAGGGGTAGTCAGCCGAGAACATGATCCGGTCGATGCCCACTTCGAGCATCAGGTCGAGATAGGTCGGCGGGAAGTTGAACCCGCTGAAGGTGTAGTTGAAGTTCTCGCGCAGATAGGACCCGATGGGGCGGTCGAGCTTCGTGAGCGCGGGCGGCATGGTGCGGTCGAGCCGGGGCAGCATGAACGGAAGCGTCTCGCCGAGATGGCCGACGATGATCTGAAGACCAGGATAGCGGTCGAACGCCCCGCCGAGGATCAGCCGCAGCGCGTGGAGCGCTGTCTCGATATGCCAACCCCACCCTGCGCTAGCGAAGACGCCCGATACCTCGGGCGAGAAGTTGCCCGTGAAGTGCGCTTCGATGACTGCTTGCGGCGGCGGCGTCGGGTGGAGGTAGATCGGCACCCGGAGCCCCTCGGCCCGCTCGAGAACGGGCCAGAAGTAGGGATCGTCCAGGTAGCGGCCGCGCACGTGACCGTTCACCACGGCTCCTTTGAAACCATACCCCCTGATCGCCCGCTCGAGTTCGTCGGCTGCCTGCTCAGGCCGCGCCATCGGCAGGACAGCGAAACCGGCCAGACGATCAGGATAATGCCGTACAGCCTCCCTGAGCGCCTCGTTCGACGCATGCGCGAGCGCCACAGCCTCGGCTGCGTCGAGCTGTTCCGTACCCGGCGCCGTAAGGGACAGCACCTGTACGTCGATGCCGGCGGCGTCCATCTCCGCGATGCGGCCCTCACCGACGTCCAGCAGCCGTTCGAGCAGTTCCCCTTGGCCCGGTCTCGCCTGCTCCGTGAGCCGCCTGCCCGCGCCATCGAGGTAGGCGCGGGTTGCGAAGTGCTCTTCGAGCGTGATCGTGCGCAACTCAGGGCTCCGATCCATGGGCGCCACCCTTCCTTCGCCTGAATTGCTGCGTCGGCCACTGCGAGACGCTCGGCGCATGGACGCATCCATACCGCCGAGACTACTTCCTCACCGCCCGCGCGGCCGCGACAGGAAACCACCTCCATACTAGCCTTGACCGCCTGCGGGAAGAAGACCTCTCCCCGCCTGCGCTAGCCGCCACGGCGCAGATGCAGGAGGAAGATGCCCTGAGCGATCTGCGATCCATCTTCTCCGCCTACGATGACGAACTGATCACGCCCGAGATACACAACTGCGCCAAGCGCGAGGGGTCCCGGCAGCCTGCCGATGGCCCTCAGGCCGCTGCCCGGACTGTACCAGTACACCGCTGCCACGTCCTGGCCTGGTGCCGTCTCGCCTCCCGCGACAAGAATGCCGTCGCTGCCCGCAGCGACCAAGGGGGCGCGGACCGGCACCGGCAGCGCTCCCACGCGCCTGACGCCAGTACCGGGCGTGAAGCGGTAGATCGCGGACTGGCAGCCCTGCTGACCGAGTCCGCCGAACACATAGATCCTCCCGCCGAGCGCCGCTGCCCCGACATAGCGCAGGCCGAGCGGCAGCTGGCCGGCAGCGGCTATGTGCCCATCCGGCTCGACCCGCAAAATCGTGGCGAGAAAGCTGCTGCCGGTGTAGCCCCCGACGAGGTACACGGCCCCCTGCAAGGACACGGCCGTAAGGTCCGAGCGCGGCGTGGGCAGCGTCGCGAAGCTGGTCACGCTACCTGCGCGATAGAGGTAGAGCCGGTCGAAACTTGAAATCTGGCCGCCTCCCCCGACCAGGACGGCTCCGCCCGGCAGGGGCGCCGCCGCGAGGTCGTGGATGGGGAGCGGCAGATGCCCGGCGGCAGTGAGGTGCGTGCCCTCCAGGCGATAGATCGCATCGAGCGACCCTCGCGGCCCAAGGCCGCCGAAGATGGTGACGCCTCCACCTTGCAGCGTGGCGGCCAAGCCTTCGGCAGCGACGGGAAGCGCTGCAATCTCCCGCAGCGTGAAGCCCGTGACGACCTTGGACTTCGGCGGCGCGGGCTTCTTAGACAGAGCCCCATGGCCGCACCCGGAAAGCAGCAGGGCGAGAAGCAGAATCAGTGGCCGGCTGCGGCTATGGGGCACAACGGGACCTCCTCGGGTTCGCGTCTTCCTTGGACTAGTCATGACCATTTGCTGCACTGCGGCGCAGCACCTCCAGACCGGACCCCTTCTCGGGGCGCTCGCTGCACGCGCATCCCCAGCACATATGGCCATCTCTCGTCGACATCAAGACGCGCCTGCCATGGTCGCTGCGATGGCGGTCGTACCGGGACGGCGGGAGCGCATGGCACAAGTCGGCCGCCAAGGCGTCGCGCCCGCTCCCCAGCAGCCAAAGGACAGGTGCGCCGCAAAGCGGGCGCGCGGCCATGGCATGGGCCGAAAGGGCGCATGGGCCGTCCGCTCGGTTCGCACGCTAACGCAGAGGGGGACGCGAAGACGGACATCGGCGCCATCGAGCACCAGGGCATGCGCATCCTGGGTCTCATCTCCCGCATGGGCCGCGAGCTCGACCCGGACGAGATCAAGCGGGCACACCCGGAGGTCTCGGAGCTGGACGTCACGCGGCCAAACGGCGAGCGGTTGCGCGTGTTGCAGCTGCCGGCCATGGTGGACGGACAGCGGTTGCAGGCGGAGCTGATCGCGCATCTTGTGAACTCGACCACGCCTGTCCCCAGTCTGCTCGTCCGTGCGACGAAGCTCCGGCACGGCGAAGATGCCGAGAGGCACCTGATCGACGGCGCGGTCCTGGTCTTCCACGCGAGCGGCGTCTACGCGCTGCAGCTGCGCTCCATCCCGACGCGGACGATCGACGAGCCCACCACAGAGCGCGCGATCTTCGGGCCCAAGGACTCGTTCGTCGAACCGCTCGAGATGAACATCGCTCTCATCCGCAGCCACCTGCGCGATCCGCAGCTCATCGCCCAACGCGTCACACTCGGCACCGACGTGCCGACCGAGACCGCGGTCCTCTATAAGGAGGGCAGCGCGGACCCGATGCAACTCGAGGAGATCCTCTCCCGCCTGAGGCGCTACCGCCCGCCGCGCATCGGTTTCGTGAGTTCCTTGCTGCGTGCGGTGTACGGCGGTCTCTGGTCGCCCTTCCTGCCGGCGGACTTCACCGAGCGTCCCTACCGGGCCGCCGACTTCCTCTTCCGCGGACGCTTCGCCCTCCTGGTCGACGGCTCGCCCTACGCCTTGCTGCTCCCGGTCACCTTCGCGGAGCTCTTCATGGATGAGGAGGAGTACCTCCAGTCCACATCGGCGCGTTACTTCGTGCGCGCCATACGCTTCATCGCCTTCGTCATAGCCTTGCTCGGTCCGGGCCTCTACATCGCGGTCCTCACGGTCAACACGACCGTGATGCCAGGCCTGCTCGCCATCGCGGTCTCATCCAACCGTCAGTCGCTCGCCTTCCCGATTCTCACGGAGACGCTTCTGATGCTGTTCGTACTCGACATCATGGCAGAGGCCACGACCGCCATGAAGGGAGTCCTGGGCCCCGCCATATCCATCGTCGGCAGCCTGATCGTGGGCCAGGCCGCCGTCCGCGCAAACCTCGCGAGCAACCTCGGCGTGATCCTGCTGGCACTGACGGCTCTCGCGACCTACATCACGCCGCGCTATGTCCTGACTTACGCCGTCCGCGTCTGGAAGTACATCTTTCTCCTCGTCAGCGGCGTGCTCGGTCTCGTGGGCTGGAGCGCCGGGCTCATCTGGCTGATGATCAATCTCTCGGTCAAGCGCGAGATCGGATCGCCCTACCTCGCACCGCTCGCCCCGTTCCTGCCGAGCGCCTGGAGCACCGCGTCGCCGCAGCAGCGCCGCAGCACCAGCGTCCCCTTCTATGTGCGGCGGACTGCGCCGCGACGCCGATGAAGCGCTCTCCCGCTCTCGCGCCCTGGAGCATCGCCGGGGTGAGCTTCATCGTCACCATCTGCATGACGCCGGTGGCCCTCGGGCGTCCGGTCTTCCAGGCGGCAGGCTATGGCACGCTCCTCTGGATGCTGTTGGCCTTCGGCTGGTCGTTCCTCGGCACGCACCTCAGCCTCAGCCTCAACGATGCTGCCCTGAACCCCTGGGCTGATACGGTCCGCAAAGGGCTCCGGTTCCTGCGTGTGCCGTTCTACCTCATGGCGGCGGCAGCCATGCTGCACGCATGGGTCGATCTCTTGGCCTATACCGAGCTTCCTGCCACGCCTCGCCTCATGGTGGCCTTGGTCACCGCCGGGCTCGCCTTCTACGCGATCCGTCTTGGCATCGAGAACGTCACGCGGGTGATCGGACTCATCGCCATCGTCAGCATCGTCCCTCTCACCATCCTCGTGCTCGGTGCGATGCCGGACGCTTCCCTCCGCTGGCTCCTGCCGTTTCCCTTCGGCACCGGCTCCATACCTTGGCTCTGGCCGACCATCCTGTTCTGTCCACGCGGCTACGACATCCTGCCAGTGTTCGGTCCTCTCGCGAAGGGCGACCTGCGCCGGCCGGTCTTCACAGGCGTGGCGCTCGGGGCGGGCTATCTCGTCATCACCATGGTGGAGCCGCAGCTCGTCTTCGGCCTCACATCGGCATCCCAGTTGCCGAGCCCCTTCCTGGCCGTGGTAGAGACCATCACGTCCACCTACCTCCCGTTCCAGCGGATCGCCTTTGTTTCGACGATCATCTGGCAGATGATCGTCTTCTCCATCGTGACGTCGTACTCCATCGCCGGCATCGCCAGCCTCGGCGTCCGCGTCCACCCTCTGACGCCGCTGCGCGTCCTCGTGCCTTGGCTGGCGGTCGTAGTGGGGCTGGCGGTCGTCGTCCTGCCCGAGGATGTCTTCGCGGTCATCAAGAATACCTGGTCGCTCTACGGGATCATCCTCTACTTCCTCCTACCGGCGCTGCTCCTGGGATTCGGCCGGCGCCGCGCCACGCGCGAGGCGGCCCTCGCATGAGATGGTCCCGGCCGGCGCTCACGGCACTCGTGCTCGCCAGCACCCTCCTACTCTCCGGCTGCTGGGACATCAAGGACATCAGCGACCGCTCGCCGGTCATCGCCATGGGCTTCGACTACCTCGCGCAGGACCATTGGCGCGTCTCGATCGTGGAGGCGCTGCTCGCGCAGGGAGGTACCGCGAGCTATACCGGCGCGATCCACTACGGAGACGGTCCCACCCTGGTGGAGGCGATCGAGGACCTGCGCACCCACCTGGCACGCCGTCTCTACCTCGGGTCGACCAAGATCTTCGTGTTCGGGAAGGGTGTCCTCGGAGGCCGCCTGACGGAACCGCTTCTCCTGCTGCTGCAGAGCTCTGAAGTGGACAGGACGGCGTTTGCCGTCGGTACCTCCGGCACGGCACTTGGACTTCTCAGCCACCCGGACGGAGCCATGGGCCTGATTGGCGTCCGCCTCCTGAAGGAGTTCGAGTCCGAACCGGAATCCCGCGACGGCCATTTCAAAGAGCCCCTCTGGAAGACGATCTGGGGCGTCCTCGACAGGAGCGATACGATGCGGATCCCGATGTTCGACAACCTGCCGCAGACGAGTGTCCGGGCGTCCGGCACCGCCCTCGTCTCCCAAGGCACGCTGCGGACATTGCTGGACCGCGAGGAAAGCGTCAGCCTGCGCTGGCTGTCCAATCTGCGCGGACGAAACGTCGTCACGCTCCCTGCTCCGTACGACGCCTACGTGCTCAAGGCCACGAAGGTGGTTCCCACGACACGCTACGACGGGAAAGCGCGCCGCATCACGGTCCACGTTGCAGCCGATCTCGAGGTGTACTCGGGCCCCGCAATGAAGCTCGACTCCACCCTCATGCAGCAGCTCTCCCAGGTGGCCGCCGACGAGATGCTCCGCCGCATCCTCAGCGTCACGCGGAAGATGCAGGCGGCGGACGCCGACGGTGCGCACTGGCATCAGGTCGCGCTGGAAGCCGGCTACTCCGACTTCGACCTGCGCCGCACCACCGTTGCGGTGCGGGTGACGGCACGTATCACTCCGCAGTTCTCCCCGTCCCTGTGACAGATGTCCTCTGTGCATCTGCGGGTGATGGGGGTCGCGAGGGCGCTGTAGGTGACGACCCCCGCCGCTCAAACTCCTGAGGCTGGGCAGCCGCAGGACGCATACCATCTGAACCTTTGGCCGCGGATCAGCTCGGCGCGTCGCTTCCTCCGTTCCATGGCAGGGCCGGCCTCTCAAGACGTCTGGACGTCGGCTCACGTCGCTTCGTCGCGCTGCCGCGCTGCGACCCGCACCAGGCTGCCATCTCCTCTGTTTACAGGTGGCGCCCTTGTCCGATACGTTGTAATCGTTCAGCCCCTTGGCGCTAAGTGGCCGCCCTCGGATCCGGCGGCCGACGGCGAGCCATCCGGGGCGGCCAAGCGGTTCACTGCACTTGGCCTGTGCGCGTC
>JAJYNV010000154.1 GCA_021786135.1 Bacillota bacterium | reverse complement strand
GGCGGAGTTCGCGTGCTGCGTGGCGTCCGCGCCGTGGGCACCGGCGTCGGCGCGCTGGGATCTGAGCGCCGCGGGCAGGACGCTCTCCGCATCGCCGTGCAGGGCCAGGCGAGGATCGACGATGGCCCTGAGCCGCTCATAGCGCACCCTCACAGCCTGCGCCGCATCCGCCGCGGCCCTGCGATCGTCGGCGACCACGACGGCCACCGGCTGTCCCGCGTAGTAGACCTCGCCCTGTGCCAGAAGTCCCAAGGCACCGATGTCCGCTGAGCTGAAGACGCCAACGATGCCGGGCATCGCCTGCGCCGCCGTACTGTCGATGGCGACGATGCGCGCGTGCGCGTACGGACTCGTCACCAGCTCCGCATGCAACGCCCCCGGGACGCTGACGTCGGCGACGTAGGCGGTGCGTCCGCCGGCCTTCTCGCCGCCTTCGAGCCTGCGCTGGGCAACTCCGATGGCTCCTGCCAAGTTGAGGTCTCCCCTTTCCCGGTAACTCGGCTACTCTGCAGAGAGCGCCTGGGCTTCGCGCCCTATGCCGTCACAGAACTGGCGCACCATCAGCGTCGCGACCCCGGCCGCCACGCGCTGGCCCAGGGCCGCGAGCGTACCACCGAGCTCGCTTTCAGCCGCATACGCGATCTCGGTGCCGTCGACCGACGGCCGGAAGGTGGTGCGCACCGAGGCCTCCACATATCCTCGCGGCGCCTCGAGCGCGATCTCGAAGTCGAATTGCGCCCCGGGATCGTGCCGAAGGATGCGGATGAGGCCCTGATAGGTGCCACGCACAGCCGCGACGCCGATCGAGATCTCGATGCGATACCCGTCCCCTTCCGGTACGAGCGACTGGCAGCCCGGCAGGCTGCGCTGCAGCATCGCCGGATCCGAAAGAACCCTTCCCACAGCGTCGGGCCGCGCCTTGACGCTTGCCGCACCGCTGATCTCCACACGATTCCCTCCCAGGGCTTGCGGCCGGAACTTCTGGTCACGACGACAAAGAGGCCGGCCCCGCAGCCGGCTTCACTCTTCGCTGCCTGAGCTGTACGAACCTGCCGGAACGATGGGCGAAAGGCGATCCCGCGCCAGGACGCGATGGATCTCGCGCTCGCCGAACCTGGCGACCTGGCTGTCGTCGACACTGATGGACTCTCTGCCCGGCTGCCGGAGCGGAGTCCCTTCACATCACAGCGCCTTCATCTGCTCGAACGGGTTGCGGCAGCTGTCGCAGTAGTAGACGGAACGGCAGCGCGTGGGGCCAAAGCTTGACGCGAGGCGGGTCTCCCTCGAACCGCAGTAGGGGCAAGCGGGAGCGTCCCCCGGTGGTGCGATGCCGAAACTCTGCAGCGCGAGGCGGCCGCGCGCGCTGATGCGCGAGGTGTCCCAGGCGGGATCGAGGCAGAGACGGACCTTCACCGCTTCCACGCCCGGCAGCTCGGCCACCTTCCGCCGCACGGCCTCCGTCATGAATCCGAGAGCCGGACAGCCGCTGAAGGTCGGGAGGATGTCGACCTCCACGTCCGCACCGCTGATCCTGATCGCCGATACGACGCCGAGATCGACGATGCTGAGCACAGGAATTTCGGGGTCGTGCACCGCCTGCAACGCGGTCCTCACCTCTGTCTCGCTCGGCATCTCAACGCCCCCTCTACCAGATGGCATGCGGATCGCTGCGCCACACCTCGCCCATGGTCCGCAGAAGTCCATCGAGGTCCGGCGTGTGCTCTCCGGCACGCCCGTGCGGGCCAGACCTTCCGGGTGTGAACGTCAGGCCAAAAGGGCCCACCTCTGCCTGTACCCTCGCGACAAACGGCTCCCAGAGCCGAGAGGGCTCCTCAGCCAGGATGCCCGCCCGAACCAGCGCGCCCTCCCAGGCGATCGGGCGGAACAGGTCGAAGCTGTCGGCCGCCACGCGGTCCAGCGCGTGCTGCAGGCGAAGCAGGGCCTCGCGGCCGCCGTGTGCGAGGGCGCGCACCCAGGTGCGGCCATGCTCCAGGTGGTAGCGCTCCTCGCGGCGCATGCGCTCCGCGACCAGCACCAGCGAGCGCTCGCGGGAACGCAGCAGAGCCTCGGTGCGCAGATCGTCCGCGATGTCGTAGACCAAATGTCGCGTCAGGCTGTAGGCCCAGTCGCCATTCGGCCGCTCGAGCAGCACGGCGTTGCGCATCGCAGAGCTGGCGCGGCCGAACGCGAGCGCATCCGGGCCAGGTCCGCCTAGATCCTGGACCATGCCCAGCATCATCTGCGCGTGGGCAATCTCATCCTGGGCAATGGACGCGAACGCCACGTCCTCCTCGATCAGGGGTGCGAAGGCGCACCACTCGGAATCGCGATGGCCCAGCACCAGTTCGTCGTCGGCAAGGGACAGGACGTATTCCCGGAGCACGGCCCTGAGGCCACCGTCCAGATCCCTACCGATCTCCACCGTGTTCGCCCCCGAACAGCTTCCACTTCTCGACGGTACCGCGATAGCCGCTGCCGAGCCTGTAGCTGCGGGGCTCCGCCGGTCCCAGCGCTTCGCCGGCACGAGGCGCAACGCAGACGCACGGGCGTGGCACGACCCAGAGCTCGATATACTCGCGGCGCCGGCAGAAGAGCTCCTGGGCCAGCACGACGGCCAAGTCGGATCCCAAAGCCTGAAGGCTCCCCGCGTGGCAGACAGTCCCGCCCGGTCTTTCGAGGCCGAACACCTCGAACACCTCGAGATCCGCCACTCTGCCTCGCCTCCCGGCTAGGCGGCGTTTTCAGGGCTCATGGCCGCCAAGACCCAGCCCTGCTCGTCGCGGCTCAGGCGCCGCAGCGAGAGGCGCTCTGCCGTGCGCTGACCGCCGCCCCTGACCACGCGCCAGAATTCGTCCCAATCGGGATCGCCGTAGAGCCAGTTGCCGCTTGCGTTGTCAAACCTGAGCTCGGGATCGGGAATGACGAGACCAAGCCGCAGTATCTTCGGCACGTACTTGCGCAGGAAACCCTGGCGGAGCTCCTCGTTCGTCGCGACGCGGATGCGCCAGCGGAAGGCGTCGCCATTCGCCGACTCGCCCGGTGGACCGAAGAAGTGCATTAGAGGCTGCCACCAGCGCGCCAGGGCGTCCTGCAGCATGGCCCGCTGCGCCGGCGTCCCTGAAGCCAAGGTCAGCACGATATCCTCACCGTGCTTGAGGTGAACGGCCTCCTCGGCGCAGATGCGCCGCAGAATCCGTGCGTAGGGTGCATAGCTCGTCTTGAGGAGCGCGCCCTGCGTTTCGAGCGCCGCCCCGTCCACGAGCCAGGCGATCACGCCGACATCGGCCCAGCTCGGGGCCGGATAAGTGAAAACATTGTGAAACTTCGCCCGACCGTCGATCAGATCATCCAACATGTCCTGGCGGGTAATAGCGAACGGTGCAGCGAGGTCCTCCGCAACGCGATAAATCATTTGCGCATGCCCGATTTCGTCCTGCACCTTCGAAAGCACCGCCAGTTTGCGGGCGAGACCCGGCGCCCGCGGGATCCACTCCCTCTCGGGAAGAGCGCCCATCAGCTCGGAGTTGGCGTGCGTGACGATGAGACGCAGGCACTGGCGCCTGTAGGCATCCGGCATGAAATCATCGGCTTCGATCAACTCTCCGCGCGCAATTCTGGCCTCGAACGCCTCTAGGTCCATGTCCGCCGCACACCTCCCCGTCGCCACATTCTCCCAGATGGATTACGTACTTATGGACTATCCTATAGGGACAATTGGCCCTCTAGCTCTATCCTACTGGCCCTGGCTCGATGCCGTCAACGTTTGGCTTTTTGCTGCAGGAAACTGCGCGCGCAGGCATAAATCTGCGACTGGGAGCACAAGACTGTGGTACCTGAGGAGGGTCCCCAATGAAGTTCGCCTTCCACGGCAGTCCGAAGGACTCGTGCATGGCGACCTTTGCCCAACGCCTGGCCGCCGCCATGCAAGAAGCCGGCCATGAGTCGAGCGAGGCGGTGCCCGGCGTGGGCCTAGTGTTCAGCCATGTCGATGAAGACCACGTGCGTCCGTTCCGTCGCCATGCGCAGGCCACCTACATCATTGCTCTCCTGCGTCTGCCGGAAGTCCCGGCGGACTTCCTGCGCGCTGCCTACCCTTACATGATCCGCTCGCTCGGCAACCTCATGATCGCCGTGGTCGGTCCCGAGCACGAGGAAGAGACGTACTTCGTCACGCTCGAGCGAGGCTACTACCGCATCGCGCCGCAGCGGGACCCCACCAGGCACATGCAGGAGGTGGTCCGGAGGCTGACTCCGCTCGCGACCTCCCACCTGATCATCGACAACATCTTCGACCCGGATCTCGAACCCGATCTCTGGCAGGGCAACGAAGCCACGGTAGAACTCGAGCGCGCGGGCCACGTCCTCGATGCCTGGAACCTCTTGCCGGCTCCCTTCCCCATGCAGGAGATCCTCTCGCCCGAAGACTTCCGGCACGTGCAGCGGCTCTATCAGATCGGCGGTCTCAGCTACGGCAATCTCAGCCAGCGCCACGACCGCCATCGCTACTGGATGTCCGCGAGCGGCGTGAACAAGGCGCATCTGCACGATGTCGGCCAGGAGGTGCTGATGGTCAAGGACTTCGATGACAGCCAGAAGGCGATGCGCCTCTCGGTGCCGTCGGAGGTCAAGCCGCGCCGCGTCTCGGTCGACGCCATCGAACACTTCATGATCTACCGCGAGCACCCCGACGTCGGGGCGATCATCCATGTCCACGCCTGGATGGAGGGCATCCCCTCCACCGATGTGAACTACCCCTGCGGCACCATTGAACTCGCGACGTCGGTTGCGAACCTCGTTCGTCAGGCGCCGGATCCGTCTCGGGCGGTCATCGGCCTGCGCAACCACGGCATGACGATCACCGGCCGCAGCCTCGATGACATCATGGAGCGCGTGGATGGCAAGATTCTGCCACAGGTGCCGATGTCCTGATGCAGCAGAAGGCGACCGGGCTCGTCTACCGCGTCTCGATCCCCCGCTACCTTCTGGGCCGCGCTCTAGGTCCGACGTGGCCCTGGCTGCTCTATGGGCCCCTCTCGGCCATCGCGCTGCAGGAGCGTCCGCTGCCGAAGCCACCGCAAGGCGACTGGCTCGAGCTCAAGACGCGGCTCTGCGGCATCTGCGGCTCCGACATCTCCCTCCTGCGCGGCAAGTCGAGTCCAGCTCTATCGCCCTTCCACTCGTTCCCCGCGATACTCGGCCACGAGGTGCTGGCTGATGTGGTGGGCGATCAGGGCGATGTCCTCGGCGGCAGACGGGTCGTCGTCGATCCCGTCATCTCATGCCAGATGCGCGGCGTAGAACCATGCCCGGCGTGCGCGACGGGCCAGAGCCAGCAATGTCACAGGCGCGGCGAGAAGCCGGGCCTCGGCCCGGGCACGCTCGTCGGCTACCATAGCCATCTGCCGGGCGGCTTCGGGGACATGCTCTACGCCCACCGCAGCCAACTCTACCCCGTGCCCGACGCCGTGCCGGACGAGCGCGCGGTGCTGGCAGAACCCTACTCCATCGCGCTCCACGGCGTGCTGCGCAGCGTACCGGCTCCTGGGGCCAAGGTGCTGGTGCTGGGCGGCGGCGCCATCGGCCTCTTGACGGTGGCGGCCCTCCACCGCCATTCGGGCGCGGAGATCCACCTCGTCGCGCGCCACCCCCACCAGCGCAAGCTCGGTCTCGAGCTCGGAGCGCAGAGAGCCTACGGCCCGCCCGGCGCCATCGTCGCCGTGCAAGCCGCCGTCAACGCGCAACTGCTGCGCCCTCTGATGGGACCGCCGGTCTTCAGCGACGGCTTCGATTACGTCTACGACTGTATCGGCTCGGCAGAGAGTCTGCGCGACAGTTTACGCGTCACGCGCCACGGCGGCACGCTCGTCCTGCTCGGCACGGCCGGACCCGTCGACGTGGACTGGTCCTTCATCTGGGCGAACGAGCTCGACCTCATCGGCTGCTTCGGCTACGGTCGGGAGTCGGACGGGCGTCACACCTTCGCCTGGGCGCTCGACGATTTTGCCGCACCCGAAGGCGACGTATTCGAACGTCTTGTCACCGACCGTTACCGTCTCTCGGACTACCGCGCGGCGGTGCGCCGACAGCTCGTCGCCGGACCCAATCGCCCAGTCAAGGCCGTCTTCGACTTCCGGTCCTGAAGCGGATCGGCTAGATAGTGCCTCGCGCCCTGTCGTTCGTCAGCGATCGTCTGTTACTGAAGAAACGACGCGTCCATCCAGCATCTGGACTCGCCGCGGGAATCTGGCGGCTACGCTTGGGTCGTGCGTCACCACGATCAGTATCTTCTCCTTGTCCGCTTCCGCCAGGCTCTCAATGAGATCCATCACGGCGCTGCCGCTGCGCGTGTCCAGGTTCCCGGTGGGTTCGTCGCACAGTACGATCTCGGGGTCGTTGACCAATGCGCGTGCAATGGCTACTCGCTGCTTCTCGCCCCCAGACAGTACGCCCGCCGGACGGGCCGCGGCTCCCACCAACCCCACGGCCTGGATCAGTTCCATCGCCCGATCCTGGTGTCTCGCACGCTCCAGCCGCCTGCCAAGAAACGGCGACAGCACATTCTCAAGCACGGTGAGATGGCCTAGAAGGTGGAACTCCTGAAATACGAACCCAACCACCTCGAAGCGATAACGTGCACGCTGCGCAGGATTGAGACTGGATAACTCCATATCCCCTACGCGAAGAACACCTGCCGACGGTCGGTCAAGTGCTCCGAGCAGAGCCAGGAGCGTCGACTTGCCGGATCCGGAGGGCCCCGTGATGGCGACGCGTTCGCCGCGCGCCACAGAGAACGTGACGCCTTGCAAGGCGTGGGTCTCCACCCCGTTCTGCCGGAACGACTTACGCAGATCTTCGGCCGTGATCATCCGATCGCTCCTTCGTGATGGCCATCCGGCGATAGCTGTGGGCCCTTACAACCCAACGCCACGCAGGTGCACGATGGGGTCCTGTTTCGAGACCACGATGGCCGCCGGCACCGCTGCGACCAGACCCGATAGGACAATCAGCAAGACCGCCTCGGTCCAGAGCAGGGGTTGGAACGCAACACCGAACAGCGAGTCTCCAATCAGGGCCGCTAGGCTAACCCCGACCAGGCCGGCAACAAGGCCGACAACAGCAGACTCGACAAGACTCCCGAGTACCGGGACCGCCATAGGCCAGCCCAAGGCTTGGCCTATGGCCCAGGTACTCGCTCTCAGCGTCGCGCTGTGCAGCCCCAGCTGTGCGGCCGTGAGGATGGCTAGAACGATCACGACCACGGCGCCCAGCGTGATCAGAGGACCGACGCGGATCAGGAGGTACTCACCGAGGCTGGTGAGATACATCGTGTGATGCAGGGCGCTGCGGACCAGAAAGGTGAGGTAGAACACCGCTCCCGGGATCAACAGGGCTGCCACCGCCGCGAGGTGACGGCGCAGCGAGGACAGGAACAGGGTGAGACCCAGACCTACAATGGAGCCTGGCGCCACCCCTGTCGCCATAGGTGGCGAGGATTCTCGCAGCGAGGGCAGCGGCTCCATCTCTCCCGTGGCGCGCGCTACAGGCGCAAGCGCCACCGCGATCACCGCGCCGCTCAGCAGCGCCATAAGGGCACCAACTTCTGTCGCGGCGACACCGGCGACGGCCACAGCAGATGCGAACGCGAGCACCGCGACCAATGCTCCGTACAGCAGTCCCCTCTTGAGGACGGACCCCTGAACGCTTCGTGGCGAAACCCCGAGAGCCAAGAGCGTGGCGTACTCCCTTCGGCGGACCTCGACGCCGATGATTCCCGCAGTCAGGGCGAAGACGAACGCCGCGACGAGGATGGGGACGAGGATAACATCTTGGCTCAGTAGGGTCTGGCGAATGATTTCGATGGCCGCGCCCGATTTTACCCAGGCTTCCTGGATCCAGCCCTGCTTGGTGTAGCCCTTCTCGTATCCGGGATGAACTAGCACCTCCTGCGGGGATGCCCCCCGAATCATCTCCACCCGCAGGCCGGTTGTCTTGCGGATGCGAGCCGCGACGGCCTCCAGCTTCTGCTGGACCCCCATGCCGAAGCTGGATATTCCCCTTAACTTGACCCGGATCGAGGAGATCGGCGCCTTCGAGAGCACAGGCAGGACGTCCTCGATCGGAACTAGCATGATCGGCGGCTGGGTGAAGAGGCCGGCCGGCTGCATATCGGGGCGTGCGGGCAGCGGCGGGTTCAGCGCCTTCCCGTCCGGCGAGAGAACGACCTGCCCCTGCTCCGGAGCGTAATTGACCATGGGCGCCCCGGTGAGCGGATCCGTGGCGATGTGAAGTTTCGCTGCAGAGTACACGCCGACCACGTTAAACGTCAGGCAAGGATATTGGGGCAGTGTGAGCGTGCGAAAGGGTTCCCCCGTTGCGGCAAACCCCTCACAGATCACGGCGTTGGTCGAGTCGCAAGGAATCGGGTTCGCCTGCAGCGCCAGCGGCCACCGCCCGGGATAGGGAGAGCGGGCTCTGGCGTAGTTCAAGGATCCGGTCTGCAGCATGGGAAAGAGGCCCTCGGCGGCGGTATGCACGAAGGTCAGGTTTCCGACTTGATACGGACCTGGCTTGCCCTCCTGTTCATCGATCCACGCCTTCCATACAGCGCTGTCCGAAACCGTGGCGCGGAACACCACCTGCCCATGCAACTTAGCGAGCGGCGTGTGCTCTATCGGGTGGAGGGTGGCGTCCTCCACGTATTTTGCGGTTGTGGCCGGCGAATAGGGGTCCGGGAGCGACTGTACAGAGATGCTTGCTGTTCCGAACACGGGAGACGCGGACGCGACAAGGGCTGGAACGTTCATAAGTACGCCAGGAAACTGGGGGTCGCCCATCGCCGTATCGATGCCGAAATACGCGCCGTGGGTCACCGCCCCCTTGAGCCCGACCAATCTGTTCTCTGCGGCCGGGTCAACGGCAACTACCGTTCCCCAGAACGGCGGCCAAGTCCACGACGACGCCCCTGTTAGCCAATAAGCACTGTAAAGCGATGTCGCGCTTGGCAGACCCACTCCCACGAATGAACTGTTAAGCCTGTAGAGATCGGATGCGCCATACTCTAGAGCCGGCGGCGTCGCGCCGAATTGGATATTGGCCTCACCAAGAGGAGCCAAGGGCGCTGCAACGGCAACACCTTGCACTGCCTCAATAGCCTTCCACTGGGCAAGGGTGATACCGCCGGAGCCCTGGTCTAGCGCATTCGGGTCGGTAAGGTCCCCTACGACCGCTCCCGTACGTTTCGGTAGGACAAGCAAGTCGTAGGGGGTACGCGAGTGTACCTTAACTTCTTGGACTGTATAAGCTTTCTGCTCCACGCTGAGCCCAGAGACAACCCCTGCCGCAAGCCCAACCAGCGCGAGTCCCAACAACGTCAGCTGATCGAATCGATGGATCCGTCTCATGCGTAATCGCTCCATCGTCCACAGACCGTCTCCCGCCAAACTGTCCCGATCGGTGACAGACGTTGCCCGCTAGACTCTGAACACGCGGCAAAATCGAACCCAACGCCGTGGGAAACATGGTCGAGGCGCAACGTTCATGCCATACGCCCACAAGAACGAATAACACTTCTCGGATCAACAGCGACTCAGTTGGCAGATGCCCCTGCGACCGCAGCAGCTAACTGGGTTGCTGTCATAGCACCGGTCTGCTGTTGAGTCACGATGCCCTGAGGGTTGAGCACCACAACCGTCGGAAATGCCGACACGTGCCACTGCTCCTGGATTGAGGCGGGAGCGACATAGAAGTTAATTCCGCTGCTTGCGAGTTTATACTTCGCTACGTAGCCACGAAGGTCTGCCTCCATCCCACTTTCAGATAACGTGGTCCCTCCTTGTCCGTCAGAGCCACTAAATGCCGGATGTTGCGGACCCGGATTGGCGATTCCTCCTACTTGACTTACGTCGACCACGTCTACCTCGACGCCAGCCTCCTTGGCCACTACAGGGAGTACCCACTTGTCCATGTACCCACAGAACTTGCACCACGTCGCCATTGCAACCACGACCGTGGCCTTTCGACCCAGAGCGAGAGATGTTGGTTTGCCATCCACAGTAACCAACGCGGACCTGATCGGAGCCGTCCTCCCCATCCTAAAAGTCGACGAACCACCCGTCGCGCCGGGCGCGGCTTGTGGTGAAGGCAGCAGGTCCCGACCTATTACTATTCCGGTCGCAAGCGAACCCCATATTACGAGCACACCTATAATTGCAACTAGATACACATTCATCGTCACTTTGCCTTGCCCAAGCAAATTGCAATCCCCTCCTTGCGCCCTGAGGCGGCAGGCAGACACAATGCTGCCCGCCGCCTCTTGCCTCAGTGCGCCTCTACCCAATCGGGCAGGCGCCCCAATCAGTGCACTCCCACGTGCCGCTGCAGTAGCAGGTTACAGAGTTGCACACTTCTGTCCCAACGCAGACGTTCTCCAAGCAGCATGAAGGAGCCATGTTAGGATGGACTGTCCCGGCAGCGGCTGCCGTGGCCGCGCCTGCAAAGATAACGAGGCCGGCGAGCAAAGGCATTATGACCGTGATTCTCATGCCCAACAAACTCTTCACAGATGACACCTCCACAGGCCTAGGGACGGTTCTCGTTCGGCCATTTGCGCACTGCAGTCTTACACTTAGGGCCGAACATTCCGTAGTGTTCCTGTTAGAACGGGCCCGGGTCTCCTGGTCCATTGTCATGGGGATTGGTCACT
Organism: Bacillota bacterium; assembly: GCA_021786135.1. Lineage (GTDB taxonomy): Bacteria > Bacillota > Sulfobacillia > JAJZYS01 > JAJYTV01 > JAJZQO01. The sequence goes on along the minus strand of JAJYNV010000154.1, from coordinate 3,528 downwards.
ACGGCGACGACCGCATGCGATACAAGTGGGGGCGCAACCAATGCCTGACTTGCCCACGAAAGTCCAAGCCCGACCAACACGAACAGGAACCACAGACGCCGCATCCACCCTCCTCGCTGAAGAGATCTAGGCCCAGGAAGAGCGTCCTCTTTTGTAGAAGAGTTTGGTAGGTCGCCAGCTAACAGGTTTGTTCACAGAGGAGGCGCTACCGTGGTTGGCCCTCTGCTCAGGCAGCGACGCATGGCGTTGGGGCTCACCGCTGCTCAGGTAGCCGCACAGGTGGACGTCCGAAGGGAGTACCTGAGTGCGGTTGAGAGGGGTAAGCGCCAGGTGGGTGTGAAGACGCTCATCGCGCTAACGCAATTGTTCACGTTTCCGACAAAGGACTGGCTGGAGGCATACCTCACCGAAGAGACCAGAATGTCACCACTACTCCGAATGGCCGAGCACCTTCTGAGGATCAGCGATGTCGAGGCAGCGGAAGTTGTGCTCGGCAAGCTACGGCGACTAACTCGGAACAACCATCGCTACCAATCGCGTTTTTGTCACTTGATGGGAGTGCTCAGTTACCAGCAGGGTCGCTACGGTAGGGCGCTACACTGGTTTTCTGCCTATCTAAAGACATCTGGCACTGCACCTTCGAGGGCCCATGCCGAGGGCATGTACAATGTGGCCCTCGCTCTCAGGAAGACAGGGCAACTAGCGACGAGCCTCGATAAGTTTGACATTACTACTCGAATGTTTGGGACGCTCAACGCAAAGATTGAAGCGGGTTATTCGCGGCTCTCGAAGGCCAACACATTGATCGCCATCGGCGCCTTTCAGGAAGGCCTGCTCGTCTACCGGCGAGCCGCTGCTGATCTGCGAGGGGACCCCTGGCTCTTCGACTGCAAGCTGGGAGAAGCCATCTGTACATGCGTCACGCGGTCGCCCACAAAGGGCATTTCAATCATGCAAGAGATCGAGAAGTACGCCACCGACCGCGATAGACGGATTAAATTCCATCACAACCTAGGAGTCATGTACCGCCTTGTCGGCCGCCTTGACGAATCCCTACAACAGATCACCGCCGCCCTTCAGCAGATAAGTCCGCCGCCACGGCCGGACTCCTTCGCGGAACTCTGCTTGTGCCAGGCTCTCCGCGGTAACTACACAGCCGCCATAGAGGCGCTACACAGGTTTCATGAGTTCACAGGGCCTAAGGACGATCAGGACGTAGTTGCCATGCTCATCATGTCTCGCTACCTTGGTGTTCATGCAGAACCGTGGCTCCGTGTGCGCCACATCAGAGAGAACTATGAGTGCCGTATTTCCACTGCCTTGGATCTGCTGTCTCGGTAGCCTGGGCAGACCGTCGGGCACCGCGGCCACAACAATATGCTCTACATTGTTCTACATTGTTCCCCCGGCCCACTGGGCCTTTGAGGCTACGAGGCGGCAGTCGCGGCTCGCGGTCAACGTTGTCCCAGACGCGTTCGAAGCGGGACTTTTGTCAAGCAGCAGCCCGCTACACGACTCCGATAGGCGGTATCCCACTGACACCCGCTGGATTCCTATACCCTGAAAGCGCTCGCCGCTGAACGCGCCGGACCAGGAGGCCGATCTGGACCGTCCCAAGCACTAGGAACAGCACCCCGACCGAAACGAGGCCGGCGAACGCCAGATAGGCCCTTGGCACAATGCCGACGGGCAACCCGTACCGCCGCCGTCGGTTGGCGCCGAGCCAGGTGAGCAGGATGTCGGCCGCCATCAGTCCCCCGATGATGTACGCGGGGGTCCAGGGCACACAGGCGCCCAGCACCGTCAGCCCGTAGCACTACGTGGCACCCACCGACTCTCACGCAAGCGAGTCGTCACGACTTAGTCTTGTCACCTTGGAGCCTTCTCCGCCAGAAACTTCCGGATCACCGCCCGGAAGCCCTCGTCCTCCTCCAGGTGCGGATAGTGGTTACTCTCCTCGAAGACTGCGAGCCGGGATCCCGGTACGAGCCGGTGGATCTCCTCAGAACACCAGGCGGGACATTGCACGTCATGTCGGCCAACGGCGACCAGGACCGGGATCTTGATCGCGGGCAACTCGTCGCGCAGGTCGAACGAGGCATAGTCGACCCGCGAGAAGTACTCGAGCCTGGCGACAGCCATCGCCTTCGTGCCTTCTCCTCTGAAGTAGTCGGTGTAGCGCTCCGGGTGGCGGAGCGACAGCGATGTGCGCCTCTCGGTCAGGCATGCCCGTTCATCGGGCGAAAGTTTCTCCGCCTTCAACCGTTCGATCAGGTCCTGCATCTCCGCAAAGCGCGGATGCGCGGGGTGGTAGATGCAATCCGGGCCGCGGCTATAGTCGCGCGATGCCGCCGCACCCACCACGACGAGGCGCGCAAGACCCTTCTGTGCCTCCACCGCGTATTGCAGGCCGAGCATGCCGCCCGTGGAATGGCCGGCGAAGTCCCACTGGTCAAGACCAAGCTCCATCCGGATCGCCTCAAGATCCTTCACCGCCGCGGCCATACTGAGTTCCTCGGGATTACCAGACCAGCTGGATGCGCCCGCACCGCTCAGATTCACCAGGAAGACCTCGCGGAAAGGGACGAAGGCGGCCGCAAAGCGGTCGCCTGTCTCGTTGTAGGCTGAGTAGAGATGCGTCACGGCAAGCGGTTGTCCGCGTCCCTGCCTGAACACCTCGAAGCTGCCGCGCGGCGTGCGGATGACGGCGCGCCGCCACGTTCCGCCGTCTCCATGCGCGCCCACCAGACCACCGATTCCTCCCTGCGGCGGCTGCACGGTTACTAGCTGCGCGCTGCGAGTTCGTCTACGACGGCTTCGAAGCTCGTCAGGCCCTGCGTCAGGCTGGCCTCGTCCGTCAGATCGACGCCGGCGCGGCGCAGGATCGGCAAGGGATCGTCGCTGCCGCCCGAGGAAAGGAACCTGAGATAGCGTTCCGCTGCCGACGCGCCTTCCTTCAGGATCGCACGGGAAAGGGCAGCCGCCGCAATGAACCCCGTGGCGTACTGGAAGACGTAGTAACCCATGTAGAAGTGGGGAATGCGCGCCCACTCGAACGTCCCCGTCTCGTCGATCTCGAGGTCCGGACCGTAGTAGAGGCGCAGGAGATCCCTGTACGTCTCCTGCAGGAACTCGGCGGTCAGGGCGCCGCCCGCCTCGACCTGCTCGTGCGCCTTGAGCTCGAACTCGGCGAAGAGCGTCTGGCGGAACACGGTGCCGAGGAACTTCTGCGCGAGGTCGTCACGCAGATCCGTCTGCTCGCGTTCGTCTTCGGTCGTGCGCAGAAGGTGCTGCAAGAGAAGATGCTCGTTCGTGGTCGACGCGATCTCCGCCAGGAAGATCGGGTACTGCGCATTGCGGAAGGTCTGGTTCTCCCGCGACAGGATCGAGTGCATCGAGTGCCCCGCCTCGTGCACCAGCGTGAAGACGCTGTCCCGCGTGCCCGTATAGCTCATCAGGATAAACGGATGGACGTCGTACACGTCCATCGAGTAGGCGCCCGAGCGCTTGCCGCGGTTCTCGTACACG
>JAJYNV010000460.1 GCA_021786135.1 Bacillota bacterium | reverse complement strand
CAGCGGCGGGGACTCCAGCGACGACTATGCAGCGAGCGCTCTCGCCACTGGCTGGTTGTCGTTGGCCCGGATTGCGACGCCGCATCACCACGGCACCGGCTGCGTCTTCGCATCGAGCGCGGCCGCGGCGCTCGCCCGCGGCTTCGTTGCGACCGAGGCGATCGTGCTGGCCAAGATGGCCACGACCCACGCGCTGCGCCACGGCTATGCAGCGGGGGAAGGCGCGGGACCGGTCCGCCCACGGGCAGGCTTCGGCCTTGAATGCGGCAACTTGCCTGCGTGGAGCAAGGCCGGGCAGCCAGACATCGGCAACTTTGCGCCGTTGGCCGATCCCCACCTTGGCCTGTACGCCGTCGTCGACAGCTCGGCTTGGGTCCGTCGCGTGCTGGAGGCGGGGGTGCGAACCGTGCAGTTGCGTATCAAGGACCCGCACCATCCGCAATTGCGCGGCGAAGTGCGCGCCAGCGTCGCCGCCGCATGCGCGTTCGGCGCCCAGCTGTTCGTCAACGATCACTGGCAGATTGCGATCCAGGAGGGTGCCTACGGCGTGCACCTCGGGCAGGAGGACCTCGTCACGGCCGATCTGAGGGCTATTGCGCGCGCCGGGCTGCGCCTGGGCATCAGCACCCATGCGTATTGGGAAGTCTGCCGCGCCTGGGCACTGCGACCGAGCTATATCGCCTGCGGCCCCATTTACCCGACCCAGGCCAAGGCAATGCCATGGCTTGCGCAAGGAAACGCGAACCTCGCTTATTGGTGCCGGCTGCTGCCGACACCGGTGGTGGCGATCGCAGGCATGGATGTGGTTCGCACTGCCGAGGCAATGCAGTGCGGTGCGGCCGGCGTGGCGGTGATCAGCGCGATCACGGCCACGGATGATCCAGAGGCAGCAATGGCCCGTCTGCAGCAAGCGATCGCCGAGGGCCGCTCCCGGCCCCGCCGCACCAGCGCCCCCCTGCCGCAGCCCACGCTGCGCTGATTGATTCGGCTTGGAAGACATGCAGGCGCCCGTCAGCCCGGAAACCGCTTTCATGAGGAAGTGAGTGGTACACGATGCTGCGGAGTCCGCGCCGCCGGCCAGCGAGATCTAGAGCCCGTTGAACTGCCGGCGCCGGCGTCTACTCTACAGGCGGGGCTACCGTGAGCAAGCACGCATCACCCATCGATTCGCGCCAGACCCGAACGCTGCTGAGGGAGGGGAAGTCCAGCCGAATCCGCGCCGCGATGTAGGAGCAGAGGTTTTCCAGCGTCGGCGCGCCCAGGTTCTGCACCTCGTCCAGCAACTGGTGGTCGAGCGTGGCCCGCACGGCTTCCAAGTCCCGGCGCAGAAAGCCGAGGTCGACCACCATCCCGCTGGCATCGGGACTCCCCGCCACTGTTACCTCCGCATGATAGGTGTGGCCATGGATACGCGCGCTGCTGCCGCTATCGATCTCGCGCTTGAGCGTATGTGCGGCATCGAAGAAAAACCGCTGGCTGACCTCGAATTTCATCTCAGCCCAACCATTTTGTGCATCTGCGTTCCGAGTTTCCACGCCGGATACCGAAGACACGCTTCGATGCACGCCGACGTGTTCAACGCGCGCTGAGCGTTGTCCATCGGCTGCAGGTAATGGTGGTCGAAGGGTAGTCCGGAAAGCTCTTCGAGGTCGAAGCCCGGTTGTGGCCAAACGAGCTTGAGCTCGTTGCCCGAGCGCAAGACCCAGTCAGACCCTGCCTTTGGACTGACGCACACCCAGTCGATTCCCGCGGGCGGGAGCATGGTCCCATTGGTTTCGACCGCGATCTCGAACCCGAGCTCCCGTAATGAAGATAGCAGTGGCTGGTCCACTTGAAGGAGAGGCTCGCCGCCCGTGAGCACCACGAAGCGGTGCCTGGCGTCCGCCACAGGCCACTGACTTGCGATACGGCCTGCCAAGTCGGCGGCAGAGCGGTACTTGCCGCCGTGCGTCCCATCCGTTCCGACGAAGTCGGTGTCGCAGAACCGGCAGATCGCCTGCTCGCGGTCCGCCTCGCGTCCTGACCACAAGTTGCATCCTGCAAACCTGCAGAACACCGCCGGACGCCCTGCGTTGGCCCCTTCTCCCTGCAGCGTGTAGAACAGTTCCTTGACAGCGTAAGTCATGCTCCTTCCCTCATGGCGTCGGCGCTCAAGCGATCGGCACCGCCAGACCCGGCAACGAATGCCGCGTGGCCGCGCCGCCGCAGCTTGCACGCCGGGCAATCACCGCAGCCGTAGCCCCACGAGTGAAGCGTCTGGCGTTCGCCGAGGTAACACGTATGCGTCTCTCGACGCACCAGCTCCACCAGTGCGTCGCCACCCAGCTGCTGGGCGAGGCTCCAGGTGGCAGCCTTGTCGATCCACATGAGCGGTGTCTTGATGACCAGCGGGGCGGCGAGCCCGAGGCTCAACGCCACCTGCAGCGCCTTCAGCGTGTTGTCCCTGCAATCCGGATAGCCGGAAAAGTCGGTCTCGCACATCCCGCCCACCAGGACCGCAA
>JAJYNV010000140.1 GCA_021786135.1 Bacillota bacterium | reverse complement strand
TCCGACACCGAAGTGCGCACGAGCGCGAGACCAATAGCGGGAACAACAACAGCGAAGCCGGTGCCGGCGCCGGCACCTCCCGGGCGGGGAGAGGCGAGCAGATTGCGGGCCCCGACGTAGGCAAGCGACACGGGCGGGGGGCTCTTCGGGCGGGGAGCCCGCATGACGTGATCTGCCAAGCTCCCCGCGTTCGCACCCGCGCCGGAAGGCCCCTTGGAAAGGGAGTGACCCGGCGTCAGACAGACCGGCTCATGTGACCCCGCGACGCCCGGCGTCAAAGGACGTGCGTATGTCGTGCACGCTGGAGGAGACGTCTGCGCCGTGCCGGCATTCCCCGTCATGATGCCTGTGGCCGCGATGGCCATTGGGCTCGACGAGGAGGAGAAGGTCGCCGGGATGCACTTCGGGGTCGTCCGCGACGCCGAGCGACACGAACGAGCCGCGCACCAGTCCAAGGACCAGCTCGCGCCGTTCGCCGCGTACCTCGCTCAGCAGGCGTGGGGGCTGGTCGGTCTCGACCCTGTGCTCGACCAGACGGTGCTCCTCGCCGCGAACCAGGTGCATGAGCAGCTCGCCGGCGTGCGGAGCCTCCAGCCCCTTGGCGACGGTGTGCCCGGTGAGGTCGTCCGGGGAGAGGACCTGGAGAACGCCGAGGTCCTTCAGTGCCGGGATGAGACGGCGCGAGCTCACGAGGGCGGTGACAGGGACGTCGGGGGCCTCCTGGCGCACGAGGACAGCGCTCACGAGAACGTCCCCGTCGTCCTCCCCGGCGATGAGGATCCTCGATGCGCGCTCTGGATGCCCGCGGGCGAGAGTGTCCTCGGAGGTGGGGTCGCCCTTGATCAGATGGACGTGATGCGGCACGGTCGAAGGGTCGACGTCCGCGACCAAGATGACGGCGTCGCCCGCGGACTCCAGCTCCTTCAGCACGATCGGGATCGCTGGATGCGTGCCGAGGACCAGGATGTACGAGCCTTCGGGAAATCTCGCTCCGACGTCCAAGAGTCTTCTCACTCCTCTCACGACTGCCGAACCCGTCATGACGGCGAAAGCGCCTGCGAGCAACGGGACCGTGGTCAACATCACGACTGACGCAACGAACCGGCCCGAGGCGTTCTTCGGAACCACGTCCCCGTAGCCGACGGTGGTGGCGGTGGTGATCGCCCAGTACCAGCCCGTCGTCACGGGCAGATGCTGGGTCGCGGCGAACACCACGCCCCCAACGACGATGAGGACGGCCGCGGCGCCGATCAGGATCAGCGCGTGCCATCGAGTTCGGATGTTCAGCAGCCTGACGAGAATGAACGGCATGGGATCTTCCTTGTGCGCCGGCACGGTAGCCTCTCTTCGAGGCGCGACGAGCGCGGGCCGCGTGCGTTCGTTCCGAAGGGCGCGATCACCGACGCGGAGCGCGGCGACCACGTGCTCGGCCGGCTTCCCGGCCAACGCGCACGTCGTCGGCATGGCGGCTGTACCGACGGGCAGCGGCGACTCGACGGTCGGCGCCGGCGTCGGGCCGGGAGGTCCTTGTCATCCGCGCACTCGTCTACGAGCATCGTATGGTGACGTTCCTCCACAGGCTTCCCGCGCAGCTCCGCCGTCTCGTTGCCTCCGCCGACCGTTTCCAGCAGCGCCATCGCGTGCTCGCGTTCCCGGTGGCGGTGGTGCGAAAGATGAGCAACGACCAGGGCGGCAGCCTTGCCGCGCTCATCGCGCACTACGGGTTCTTGTCCCTCTTCCCGCTCATCCTCGTCTTCTCGGCCGTGCTCGGCTTCCTGTTCACCTCCGACCCCGCGCTGAAGGCTCACGCGATCCGGACGGTCGCACGTTCCTTCCCTTCCCTCTCCGGCTTCGTCACGGCCCACGCGACGGGGAGCGGCTTGGCCCTGGGCGCAGGCGGCTTCATCGCGTTGTGGGCAGGCTTGGGGGTGACGCGGGCGACCGAACGGGCCATGAACACCGTGTGGGACATCCCGATGTCCGAACGACCGAACCTGTGGCGGTCGCGGCTCAGGGGGTTGGCCATGCTCGGCATCCTCGGGATCGCCTTCCTCGTCTCCACCGGGCTGGCAGGCCTCCAGCAGACCGGCGGCGCCCTGGCCGCCCCGGTCGCCGTGCTCAGCGTGCTTGGGCCTCTCGCATTGAACTTCGGCCTCTATCTCGTCGCCTTCCAGGTGCTCACCAACCGCCACCTGACGTGGCGTGCGATCGCGCCAGGCGCGGCAGCGGGGGCCGCCGGATGGACGGCCCTCCAGAGCCTCGGCGCGCTCTACGTCCGTCACGAGGTCGCGCATGCATCCCAGCTCTACGGCACCCTGGCCTCGGTGATCGGGCTCTTGGCCTGGCTCTACCTCGGTTCCTTGCTCACGTTGTACGCAGCCGAGATCAACGTGGTCATCGCGAACCGCTTGTGGCCGCGCAGCTTGTCCCGCGCGGCGACGACCGACGCCGATCGCCGCGCCCTGGTGATGATGGCCCGTACGCACGAACGCGTGGCGGGCGAGGTCATCAGCGT
>JAJYNV010000144.1 GCA_021786135.1 Bacillota bacterium | reverse complement strand
CCTTCAAGCTCAAGAAGACACGGGTGGTGAACAACCCGGAGATGTGGATCAAGAAGGAAGGTGCGTTCGAAGGCGTCGTGCCGCCGGAACTGTTCTACACCGCCCAGGGCATCCTGCGCGAGCGCGCACACCGCTTCAGCAACGAGGAGCTGATCGAGAAGCTGCGGCGGCTTTTCCAGCAGCACGGCTACCTCTCCGGCCTGATCATCGACGAGGCCGAAGGGATGCCCTCGGCGGCGGCTTACGCGCACCGCTTCGGCAGCCTGATCCGCGCCTACCAAACTGTGGGCTTCACACCGGATCGGGACTACCAGTATCTGGAGGTCAACCAGTTTTTGCGCCGCCTGCACCCGGAGATCGTCGGCCAGACCGAACGGATGATCGCCGAGGTTGGCGGCGCGGTCGTGCGTGATCCGGCGACCGACCTGCTGACGGTCAACCGCGAGTTCACCGTCTCGCTGGTGCTCTCGCGCTGCCAGTTGCTGGATGACGCCCGGCGTCGCTGGAAGGTGCGCTTCGATACCAGCCTCACGCCGGACATCACGGTCGCCGTCCGGCTCGATGAGACCAATCAGGCCGCGCTGGACTACTACCTGCTGCCCCGGCTGGATTTCGGCAAATCGGGCATCTATCTGGCCGATCACAACGGCCTCGAATTCGAGAGCTACCGCTTCGACAGCCTGGACTACCTCTACGGCATGGCCGAGCGCAGCCGCATCCGGAGGGCCGCATGACCAAACCGCACCATGCCACCGACCTGCAAATGATTCCGGTCGATCAGATCGCCGTGCTCAACCCGCGCGACCGCAATGGCCGTGTGTTCGAGGAAATCGTCGGCAACATCAAAAGCCTCGGCTTGAAGAAGCCGGTCACGGTCACGCCGCGCGACGATCTGGAGGATGGCAAACGCTACCTGCTGATCTGCGGCGAAGGCCGACTCAAAGCCTTCCAGTCGCTCGGTGAGAAGGAGATTCCGGCACTGGTCGTCACGGTCAACGACGAAGACGCCTTCATCATGAGCCTGACCGAGAACATCGCCCGCAGGAAGTACAGCGCGCTGGAACTGCTGATGAGCATCGAGCAGTTGAGCCAGCAGGGTTACGACAGGCGCGTCATCGCCCAGAAAACCGGCCTGAGCCTCGACTACATCAAAGGCATCTTGCTCCTGTTCGAGAAAGGTGAGGAACGTCTGCTCGCTGCCGTCGAGTCCGGGAGGGTTCCGCTCAACGTCGCCATCACCATCGCGGGAGCGAGCGACGAAGAATCGGTACAGGCCGCGCTGCAAGATGCCTACGAAAGCGGTCAACTGCGTGGAGGGCAGCTGATGCAGGCTCGGCGCGTGCTGCAGCGGCGCAGCGCACTGGGAAAGACGCTGGCCCACCGGCCTGCGCGCAAAGGCGCGTCCGTCACGACCTCAAGCCTGGTTCGCAACTACCAGCACGAAGTCGAGCGGCAGAAGCTGATGGTCAAGAAGGCCGAGTTCGCGCAGCAGCGCCTGCTGTTCGTGATCGAAGCGCTGCGTCAGTTGCTGGCCGACGAGCATTTCTCCAACCTGCTGCGCGCCGAAGGCCTGGACACCTTGCCCAAGCAACTGGCCGAGCGGGTTTGGGCCGGAGGCCACGCGACATGAGTCGGCCGCCGCTGGGGTTCATTCCCGATCCGCTGACGCTTCCGCTGGATCGCATCCTGCCGTCACGCAAGACGCCGGAGGGCCTGCATACCTCGCGCAAGTTCAAACAGATCATGGCCTCGATGGAGGCAGTCGGACTGATCGAGCCCCTGAGCGTGGGCAAGGCCGACAAGGTGACTGGCCAGCACATCCTGCTCGACGGGCACATGCGGTTGCTGGCGCTGCGACAGCTCGGCTACGCCGACGCGCCGTGTCTGGTCGCCACCGACGACGAAAGCTACACCTACAACAACCGGATCAACCGCATCTCGTCCATTCAGGAGCACCACATGCTTCGGCGCGCGGTCGAGCGCGGCGTCACGCCCGATCGGCTGGCCAAGGCGCTGAACGTGGACGTCAGCCATATCCACAAGAAGGTGAATCTGCTCGACGGCATCTGCCCGGAGGCGGTCGAGATGCTGAAGGATCTGCACTTCGCCGCCAATCTGGGTTCGGTGCTGCGCAAGATGAAACCCACGCGGCAGGTCGAGTGCATCGAACTGATGCTCACTGCCAACAACATGACGGTCGCCTACGCCGAGGCCTTGCTCGCGGCCACGCCGCCGCCACTGCTGGTCGGCGAAACCAAACCACGGAAGCTGCGCGGCGTCACCGCCGATCAGATGGCGAAAATGGAGCGCGAAATGGGAAACCTGCAAGGGCAACTGAAGCTGGTCGAGAAGTCCTATGGGCAGGACGTGCTGCTGCTCGTATTGGCGCGGGGCTACCTCGCCAAGCTGATCGACAACAAGGCGGTGTTCCGCTTCCTGTCCCAGCGCCAGCCCGACGTGTTGGCCGAATTCGAGAACATCGTCCAGACGGTGACGCTGGACGGCAAATGAATGCGC
>JAJYNV010000368.1 GCA_021786135.1 Bacillota bacterium | reverse complement strand
CGGCCCGCGCGACGCCGACGCGCTGTTGCTGGCCGCCCGAAAGCTCGAATGGTCGGTGGCGGGCGCGTTCTCCGAGTCCCACCGCCTCGAGCGCCTGCATCGCTCTCTGACGCCGCTGTCGCCTGGGTGTGCCGAGGTAGGCGAGCGGCAGCTCGACGTTCTCGAGCGCGGTCAGTTGCGGAACGAGGTTGTAGGCCTGAAAGACGAAGCCGATCCGCGTGCCGCGTACCCGCGCGAGCTCGTCGCCAGGGAGCTTCGTGACGTCCTCGCCCGAGAGCCGGTAGGTGCCGCGTTCCACCTGCATCAGGCAGCCCAGGATGTGCAGAAGCGTGCTCTTGCCGGACCCCGAGGGGCCGACGATGGCCGCCATCTGGCCCTCCGGGATCCCGAAGTCCACCCCCTCGAGCGCGGCCACCCTGAGGCTTCCGCTGAGGTAGGTGTGGCTCAGGCCCTCGACCGAGATCACATCCATCTCACTTGCCTCCTGTGGCTGCGCCGGACGGGGAACCCGTCGGCGGCGTCCCGCCGGAAGGCATCTGGCCGCTTGGCGGCTTCATGCCGCCCGTGCCGCTGCGATGCTGCGTGACCTGGGTCGTCACGGCCTGAGCCGTGATCACCTGCTCGCCCAGCTTGAGCCCTGAGAGCACCTGCGTCAGGACGCCATTGCTCAGGCCCGCGTCGATCGCCTTCTTGACGACGTGGCCCGCTCGCATCTCCTTCACGGTCGCCGTGGCGCCTGTGCCCGTGACGGCTTCCGCCGGCACCAGGAGGGCGTCCTTCACCTCGGTCACGTCGATCACGACGGATGCCGCCATGCCCGGCAGGAGCCCCTTCGCGTTCTCGAGCGCGACATCCACCGTAAACGTCGAGACGCCCTGGCTGTCGCTGCCCACCGGCGCGATCGAGACGACGCTGCCATGGAAGACCCGCCCCGCGTAGGCGTCCGACGTCACCTTGGCCGGGGCGCCCAGGGCGATCTTGTGGAGCGCGCTCTCGTCCACCGACACCTCGACGGCCAGCTGCCCCACGTTCTCGATCGTGAAAAGCTCGGTGCCGCCCGCGCTCACCGCGCTACCCGCCGTCAGATCGACGGCCGTCACCTCGCCCGAGATCGGGCTCCGCAGTGTGAGCTCCCGGATCGCCTCATCGTCCTGGGCGATGGTCTCGCGATCGGCAGCGATCGCCGCCTCCGCAGAGAGCACCGCCGTCGAGTCCGCCGCATCGCCCTCTGTCAGTGCGGCGAGGCTCTCTTTCGCTGCCGAGACCGCGTCCTCGTCCTGGAGGATCTGCAGGCTCTCGCTCGAGCTCGAGACACTGAATAGCGTCTCACCCTGCTGCACGCTCTCCCCGACCGTCACGCCGAGCCCTGCCACCGTTCCCGAGATCGGAGCCGACACGTCGGCCGTGGCTTCATAGGCCACCGTCCCGCTCAGCGTCAGGTAGCTCTCGGGCAGTGACACCGTGACCTCTTCGCCGGCCCTGAGCGTCGCAGTGCCCTCGACGGTCAGCTCGACGCCATACGTGGCCCCCTCGCGATCCGTGCCGGAACTCGTCGGACTTATACTCGAGATGTAGAGCGGCACGGTTCCGCCGAGCCCGTCGATGCTCGCCTCGGCGCCCTCGCCCTTGTAGATCTCCTGGAGCTGCAGTTGGTCAACGCTGGCGTCGACGACCCAGCCGGCACTCGATCCGATCTCCACCACCGTCGCCTGCGCCGTAGTGGTGCCGCCGTTCTGAGCATCGACCGCGAGCACCGTGCCGGAGAGAGGCGCCGCGACCGCCTGCGCGGCGGACGACGCGCCGGCGTCCGACTCGAGCTTCGCCTCGTCCTCGGTCACCTGGTCCTGCGCGGCGCTCAGCTGCGCAGTCGTCGGCGTCGGATGGAGGAGCGCCGCGAGGCTCGCCTGGTCACGCTTCAACTGGAGTTCTTCATTACTCAGTTGCGACTCGATACTGCCCTCATCCGTCAGCGTCGCGAGCACCTGACCCGCCTTCACGTTCTCGCCGATCGTCACGCCCACCGAAGACACCGTCCCGGCCTCCTGGGCGTAGACCTCCGCCGTGCTGCCCGCCCCGACCGTGCCCGAACCCGTCACCGTCTCCCCGAACGATCCCCGCGTAACCGAGCCGAACGCATAGGTGGTCGCGATCGACGCCTGCGATCTCGCAGCCGTCTGGAGACGAAGTGCGGCGAGGCCCCCGCCCAGGAGCGCCACCACGGCGACCGCGACAATGATCAGTCTCTTGCGCATATTCCACGCTCCTCGTGCCCGACTGCCCGGACTCCCCTGACCTCCGTCAGGGCTCAAGGGCCCGACGGTGCAGGGTCATCGTAGGCAACCGCCCGTTGCAAGGACGCTAAGGGCCTTGTAACATCCCTGCAACAAGCGATGGCGAATCATGACAGCGGGCGGGGCGATAGGCTCCCGCCAGGGAGGCGGCAGCCTTGCGCGTACTGATCGTGGAAGACGAGATGGAACTCGCGGACACCGTGGCTCTGGGCCTGAGACGGGAGGGCATGGCTGTCGACGTCGCCTACGACGGGGTCTCCGGCGAGGAGCACCTCGAGGCGAACGCCTACGACGTCCTCGTCCTCGACCGGGACCTCCCGGGCGTGTCGGGCGATGAGATCTGCAAGAGCCTCGCGAGCGGCGGCAGCCCCGTGCGCATCCTCATCCTCACGGCGTCAACAGGCATCGAGGAGAAGGTGGCGGGGCTCGGGCTCGGCGCCGACGACTACCTCGGCAAGCCCTTCGCCTTCATCGAACTCGTGGCGCGCATCCGTGCCCTCGCGCGCCGACTCGAGGCAAGGGTCGGCCCGAAGCTCATGGTGGACGACGTCACCCTCGATCCCGCGACGCACCAGGTGCACCGCGCGGGGAGGCCGATCGACCTGACCCGCAAGGAGTTCGCCGTCCTCGAGTACCTCTTGCTGGCGAGCGGCTCGGTCGTCAGCAGCGAGGAACTCCTCGAGCACGTCTGGGACGACAGCGCCGACCCCTTCAGCGGCGTCGTCCGCGTCGTGATGAGCCGCCTGCGCCAGAAGCTCGGCCCTCCGAGCGTCATCCAGACGCTGAGCGGCGTCGGCTACCGCATCGCCGATGACCGCTAAGCCGTTGCCGGGCCGTGGCGCCATGCCTGTCAAGACGCGCCTCGCGCTCATCTTCCTCGGCCTCGCGCTCGTCTTCGGCGCCGGGGTGCTCGGCGTCACCTACCTGATCGTGGCCCACGTCTTGCCGCATCGCGCGCCGCCGGCGCTCGAGCGGTTCATGCACCCGGGTCCGGCCCAGGGCCCGGCACCTTCCGCCGCCAACCTGCGGCACCTCATCGGGCCCGCCCTGCAGCAGTCCCAGGGGCTGATGCTCGAGCATCTCCTCATCGGCTCGGCCATCGCCCTGCTGCTACTCGGCATTGTGGTCGCGCTCGTGAGTTCGCGCATCGCCAACAGGGCGCTCGCTCCTCTGCGCACCATCACCGACACGGCGCGCACCCTCTCCTACCAGAACCTCGGCGCCCGGATCGCGCTCGACGGTCCCGAGGACGAGCTCAAGGAGCTCGCCGACACCTTCGACGGCATGCTCGCACGGCTTGAGCAATCCTTCCGAGACCAGCGACAGTTCGTCGCCAACGCCTCCCATGAGCTCCGCACCCCTCTCGCCATATCCCGCTCCCTGCTGGAGGTGGCCCAGCAGGACCCTCAGCAGACTGTAGAGCTCTGGCAGGAGACCGCACACCGCCTGCTCGAGCAGAACCTGCGCATGGAGCGCCTGATCGCCTCCCTGCTCGTGCTCGCGCGCGGTGAGCAGGGAGCGGTGGCCCGCACCGCGACTGATATCGAGGAACTCCTGGAGGACGCAATGAGCCGGCTGCCCGAGACAGGGCTTAGGCTGCGCACGCGCTTGCGCCCTGCGAAGCTGGCCGCGGACCGCACGCTCCTCATGCAGCTCTGCCAGAACCTCCTCGAGAACGCCTCGCGCTACAACCAGGGCGGCGGCTTCATCAGCATCGTCACAGGCAGCGCCAAAGACAGCGTCTTCCTGCGCGTCTCAAATAGCGGCCCGAGGATCGCAGAAGAATCCCTGCCGAGCCTCCTCCTGCCCTTCCACCGGCTCGCCGAGCCGCGGACGGACTCCCTGCACGGATCTGGCCTCGGGCTCGCGATCTGCGATGCGGTCGTCAAGGCCCACGGCGGACAGATCGCTCTCCACGCGCGTCGCGCAGGCGGCCTGAGCGTCACCGTGCGGCTGCCCAGAGGCGAGCAGCCCACCTCCGAGGGTGGCGCCGCCTGAACCTTGCGACATCTCCCGCCTGAGTCGGGAACGTCCTTTTGGCGGTCTTCTATCCGCCATCTGTCTGCCCCGGACAAGTTGGCGAAGCAGCAACCTGCTGCCATCCCGAGGCTGCTAAATCTTTGTGAAATCCTTAACACAAAGTTCGCCGAGATGCGCTAGACTGGGCTTGGCGGTGAGGGAAGGAACTGAAGACGGGAGCACGGGCTCCCAGGACCACCCAAATCCGCCCAAGCAACAGCGGCACGCGCTGAAGACCCTTGACGAGATGCCAGAGATCATCGAGCGGCCGCACGGTCATAGTGATCTGCCCAACTGGATACGTCCAGTCGGCAGAGAGGGGGTAAGTTTGTGATACACGCAGAGCCCAAGGGACCCGTCGGCGCCCTCGAGTGGACGCGCAGGCTGCGCGTCGGTGAGGCGCGGCTTGTCTCCGGTGGCTTCATCGGTGCCGGGCCCAAGGTCTTGCCGCAGGTACCGAAGGCCCGGGAGAGCGAAGAGCGCTACGTCGACACCCGCAGCGGTGGCGGCCCGAGCCTTCGCCAGCAGATCGGCCTCATGTTCCACCGGCCCTGCTGAAGGCCCGAAGCACCAGATCGCCATTAAGCAGCCCGACCTCCCCCAACGCGGGGAGGTCGGGCTGCTTTTGGACGATCAAGGCACAACGGATCGTTGCGCGGCAGCGAAGGGAGACATCGGCACCTTCGCGCCGATCCCGTTCGGATACCCCATGCCAGCACAGAAATGGCGGTGACGAATCGCGTCCGACTAACGGTGTGGGGAGGAACGCAGCCTAACCGACCAAGCGACCGCAAGGTCACTACGTGAGAAGTAGCCAATCGGTCGATCGTTTCCCCCAATGGGCTCTGCGAAGCCGGCGGCAACCCGGTCGCCAGTTTGGCCTCCATCCCATTTGGGATGGTGTCCGATTCTCTTGGGAACTTGGCGCTATGGCAGCCCCTTGAGGATGAGATCCCACACACCAGCTGCCATGTCGTCGGGTGGTTCACCTTCTCTCGCGGGCGCGGAATGCCCGCGGGCATGCGCTGGTGACATCTGGCACGCGGGTTGAGGTCAAGCCCGTCAAATCCTGGCGCCTGGATGGCGTGGATTTCGTCATGATCCGGCGAAGTCTGTCGATAGGCAGCACCCAGATTGCGCCAGAAAAAGAAAGGCCCGCGCGGACTACTGTCCGAACGGTCCTCTGATCAACTCGCGGACTACTGTCCGAGAGGCACCGTTAATATCTCATCGTGTTCCTCCCGTGTCAAGTGAGGTTTGCAAAGGAGACAAGACCGTGAATCTGAAGGTGTTCTTCGACGAGAGCGGCAAAGGGCGAGACGACCCTAAACTGATGGGTAGCCTAGCGATTCCTTCTAATGTTTATGATACCTCACCGTTCTTAGATTATAGTCTTCGACTGAGGACCGGTGAGATTCGATTCCACTGGAAGGACTACTCAGGCGATTCGGCCAAGCGCAGAGAAATCATATCTCTAGTGGAGTTGGTGTCTCGTTTTCTAGACGTAATCAAGATAAATGTGATCTTGTACACTTCTCCGCACTCAGAGAATCCTAATGTCGCCTCACTGGACCAAGAGATGATCTATGCAAAGTTGCCAGAAAGAGTTATTTACGGTTTGCTGCGAGATGCTAATTACAACGTGCAGGCCGATCTTTTTATCGAAGAGTCCCCACATTACACTAAATATGATCTGGCTACCCAACTAAAGCGTAGCCTGAACATACAATCGCTATACCGCGGAGAACACTACTACGTTTCAGCCTGCACACTCATGCCGAAAGGGTCCGAAATAGGTCTAGAAACAATGGACTTGATTCTGGGTATCATGCGAAATATCATGCGCAGCGGAGATCCATCGTCTCAATCTAAAAAACAGTCTGATAAGAATTCATTGATCCTCAGCATGCTTCGAGAAGACGACCTATTATTATCTGTTCTCAATAAAGTCCGCTTCTTCTATTGGAACAACATGCAATCTCTTCAGGAACAGTCTTTCATGGATTATGTCATGCGCTTTGCCGCTGCAAATTCGCAGATCTACTTTGCTCCTAAGTAGCTTGTACCACATTGACCTGAGCCGGGGACTCTACCGTACCGCCGCCGAGGGCCACGTCATTGGACTGGAGCCGCGCGGCTCCGCTAAAAAATTGCCGGCATGCAGTTTCGCGTTCATGCCTGTTTTGGAGGCATATGCTCGCTTGCGGACCGGGCCCAAGCACTCCGGATGCCCGCAAAGGAGTCCGTCTGGAGCGAAGGACGTCTTGGCGTACCTGTGGCCGAGGGGCTCTCGTTTCGGTTTGGTCTGGCAGAGAGAAGATTCGATCCGGCAAACGCCCGGATCGAATCCTTTATCGGCCAGTGCCCAGCCCCTTGTCGTCCCGCTGCGCATGGGAGTCGCCACGTCCCGTGGCGGCCGATGCCTCATACCCAAAGACGGTCTGCCATCTTGAGCCGCGGTGCCAGCTACATGCGCTCGGGCGCCGACACGCCGAGCAGCCAGAGGAGCTGCCCGATCGCGGCCTGGGTCGCCTTGGCGAGGTTGAGGCGCGCGGCGGAGAGATTCTCCTCGACGCCGAGGACGCGGTTGCGGTTGTAGAAGGCGTGGAAGGCCTGCGCGAGTTCCATCGCGAGACGCGTCAGCCGGTGCGGCTCCCGATGCGACGCGGCGTCGCGGATCTCTTCCGGCAGCTGTCCCAGCCGCCTGAGGAGATCCTCCGCCTCCGGCGACGTGAGGAGGCTGTAGTCCGGCCGGGCCGCGAACTCTCCCGCCTGACGCAGGATCGAGGCGATCCGCGCGTGCGCGTACTGGACGTAGTAGACGGGGTTGTCCGACGACTCCTCCTTCGCCAGGGCGAGATCGAAGTCGAGCGGGGTGTCGTGCGAGCGCATGAGGAAGAGGAAGCGCGCCGCGTCGGTGCCGACGTCATCGAGGAGCTCGTCGATCGTCACGATCTCGCCGGCCCGCTTCGACATGGACTGCACTTCGCCGTGGTTCAAGAAGCGCACCCACTGCACGAGCAGCACCTCGAAGCTCCCCGGGTCGTGGCCCAAGGCCTCCATCGCGGCGCGCATGCGCGCGACGTAGCCGTGGTGGTCCGGTCCCAGGAGGTCGATCGCGCGGGTATAGCCGCGGCTGTACTTCGAGTCGTGGTAGCCGATGTCCGGCGCGAAATAGGTGAACTCGCCGTCAGACTTCCTGAGCACGCGGTCCTTGTCGTCGCCGAAGTCGGTCGTCCTGAGCCAGAGCGCGCCCTCGGCCTCGTAGGTGTGGCCCTTGAGGCGCTCCACGGACTCTTCCGTCCCGCCGCGGTCGCGGAAGGACTTCTCGGAGAAGAAATTGTCGAAGTGGACGCCGTAGCGCTCGAGGGTCCGAAGGCGCCTTTCCTCCATCTGGCGAAGGGCCCACGCCTTGACGGCCTCCACGCGCTCTGCCTCGGGCTGGCCCTCGAAGTCTCCGGGCTCCTGCGCCTGGAAGCCCCGTGCGAGCTCCACGACGTAGTCGCCATGGTAGCCGTCTTCGGGAATCTCGCACGCCCTGCCGAGAAGCTCCTCGCGCCTGGCGAGGATCGAGCGCGCGAGCATCTCCACCTGGCGGCCGGCGTCGTTGACGTAGAACTCGGTCAGGACGTCGTGCCCGGCAAGCCTGAGGAGCCGTCCCAAGGTGTCGCCGACAGCCGCGGCGCGGGCGGAGACGACGTTGAGGGGGCCGGTCGGGTTCGCCGACACGAACTCGAGCAGGATGCGCTCTCCTTCCTCGCAGTCGGTCGCGAGGAAGGCCGTGGCATCCTCGAGCAACGCGTCGATCACCCTCGGGTAGAAGGCCTGCGAGAGGCGGAAGTTGAGAAAGCCGGGTCCGGCGATCTCCGCGCCCGCGAAGTCCCCGGGGAGCTCGAGGTGAAGGAGGATCCGCTCGGCCACCTGGCGCGGCGCGAGGCGCAGCGGCTTCGCCGCCTGCAGCGCGATGTTCGCCGCGTAGTCGCCCATCTTCGCGTCTTTCGGCCGCTCGATCGCGAAGGCGGGCACAGGCGCTGTCCAGCCGGCCTCGGCCGCGGCCCTCAGGTAGGCCTCCTCGACCGCGCGCCGGATCTCTTTAGAGAACATCGCCTTCCCTCCCACTCTGCGCGATCAGGATCTCCCTCAGGCACTTCGCGGCCAGGAGCGCCGTGATGCCGGCGGGATCGCGGCTCGGCAGGACCTCCACGATGTCGGCGCCCACGAGGCGCCTCCCGCCGAAGAGCCTTGCGGCCGCAAGCACCTCGCGCGACGTCCAGCCGCCAGGTTCGGGCGTACCCGTGCCGGGAGCGAAGGCGGGGTCCGCCACGTCGATGTCGATGGTGAGATAGATCGGAAGGTCGCCGATCTGCTCGAGGGCGTCACGCGCCGCGGCCGCGCTCCACTCCTCGCGCAGGAAGGTCGCCCGCCTCAGTTCCTCCTCGGGACCCGAGCGGATGCCGAACTGCAGCACGTGTTCGGGACCGAGGATCTCCTGCGCGTGGTAGACGACCGATGCATGGCTGAGGCTCTCGCCGAGATAGGCATCGCGCAGGTCGCCATGGGCGTCGAGCTGGACGAGCGCGAACGGTCCCTCTCGCCGCAGGGCCCGAAGGGCTCCGAGCGTGACGAGGTGCTCACCTCCGAGGAGGAACGGGAGCCGCCCCCGCGCCAGGATCTCCTGCACCGCCGCCTCGGTGCGGCGAAGCATGGCTAGAGGATTCCCGAAGGGGAGATCGAGATCTCCCAGATCCTCGAGATAGCCCTCGGGCACCGAACGTCCCTGGGCCGGGGAATAGTCTTCGAGGCCATGCGTCGCCCGCCGGATCGCGAGCGGCCCCTCGCGCGAGCCGGGGTTGAAGGAGGCGGTGCCGTCGAACGGCACGCCCAGGAGCGAGAAGCGCGGCGCCGCCGGCTCTCCCTGCGCCCAGAGCGCCTGCCCTGGCCGGATGACGTCCATCAGTCGATGAGCGCCCTGGCGAAGGGCGGCAAGGCGAACGCAGCCTTGTGCATGTCGGCCGTGTAGTAGCGGGTCTCGAGGCGTTCGGCCCTCGCCCTGTCGACATCCTGGGAGAGAGGCTGGTCGGAGCCTGCCGTGAAGCTCCAAAAGCCCGAGGGATAGGTAGGTAGCGGCGCGAGGTAGAGCTGACGGTTCGCGAAGTTCGCCTTGACGCTCTCCGCGACGCGGCGCACCACATCGCCGTTCACGAACGGGGACTCGGACTGCGCGCAGACGATGCCGCCAGGCCGGAGCGCCCGCTTGCAGGCGGCGTAGAACTCGGGGCTATAGAGCCCGACGGCCGGGCCGACGGGATCGGTCGAGTCGATCAGGATGACGTCGAAAGCCCCTTCGTGGTTCTGCACGAGCTTGATGCCGTCCTCGTGCAGAACCTCGACGCGCGGGTCGGAGAGGCCGCAGGCGACGCTCGGCATGAACTCCCGCGCGACCGCCGTCACCCGGGGATCGATCTCGCAGAGCACGGCGCGCTCGACCTCGGGGTGCTTCACCACCTCGCGGATCGTGCCGCCGTCGCCGCCGCCGATCACGAGGACGTCCTTCGGGCTCGGGTGGCTCATGAGCGGGAAGTGCGTCAGCATCTCGTGGTAGACGAACTCGTCCTTCTCCGTCACCTGGAAGGTGCCGTCGAGCATCATGACGCGGCCGAAGGCGTACGTGTCGACCACCAGGATCTCCTGGAAGCGGGAGACCTCCCGGTGCAGGACGGTGTCGGCCCTGAGGCCGAGCCTCATGTTGCCGAGCTGCAGTTCCTCGAGCCACAGCTCCATCGGCGGGCGCGACATCTCAGTACCAGAGAGCGGCGGCTGCGAAGGCGCAGCCGATCCGCTGGACGCGATGGGAGGCAGAGCGAATCTTCATCTCTTTAAGCGTACGGCCACGTTCGACGAAGGCCGCCTCGAGCATGCGCCGGATCTCGGCCTCCGCGTCCTCAGCGGAGCAGAGGCCGGAAAACTCCATGATCACGCCGCACTGGTCGTCGTCGCCAATCCCGACGCCGATCGCGGCGGCGATGAGCTCGCCGGTGTGCTCGCTCTCGATCGCCCCGTAGGCTGTCGGTAGGAGACTTCCCTGCGGCATGTCGAGCTTGTCTACCTCAACGGCGCCGGGAGGCAGGATCGAAGAGACCCGGAGCAGGTTCATGTTGCCGATGCCGGCGCCCAGGAGCGCATTGTCGAAGGCGTTGAGCCGCGTAGGGCCCTCCGCCGCGGCCGCCACAAGGGTGTACTTGGATGGAGTCTCGAGCACGGGCGGGTGACCCCTTTCGGGAAAAGTCGCGATGAATTATAGCATGGAACGCCAAATCTTGCGGAATTGCGCGCGATCGTCGGCCCAGGGCAGCGCGACGTCCTTGTTCCGGTGGCTCGATATGCTGATCCAGGAGGCCATCCTCGGCGTGCAGGGCGTGCAGGGCGTGCAGGACATCCTGTCCTACGCCTCGAGCTACGCCGGGCCGCGCCGCACCTACACGGCGACGAACATCCAGGTGCAGACCACTTACGGCATAGTCGGCCTTGAGGGGGTGACGTTTGGGCCATGAGTTACACGCCGCCCAGCATCTCCGCCACGGGCGTCACGATCCCGAGGTATCAGCAGATCATGGGGTACCTCACGGCGCAGGCGCAGGCTATATTCGGGAGCGACATCTACCTCGGCTCCGACAGCGCCGACTACCAGATGATGAGCACTACCAGAACACGCGCAAGCTCACGCACGCGGACATCGACCTCGCGGGTGCGATGAGACGCCTGCAGCGGGATCTCCAGCCACCGGCGCCGACGTCGCCGGTCGAGATCTGGGGCAATGGCTTCAGGGAGTACGCGCGGATCTACCGGGACTTCGGCAAAGGGGCCCTGCGCATCATTCGGGACATCGGGCATAAGCGCATGCAGGGCGTCTTCCCGTTCGTGCCGCCGGGAGGGCCGAGAGTCGGCGGAGGAATGGGGCTGCCGATATGACGAGGACGCGCCGAGGTGTTAGCCCCGGCGCCCTCTCGCTATCCCAGGATATCTTCCTCGTCGCCGCAAACCCATCGCTCTTCGACGCGTCGCCCGGCGTAGCCGGACAGGTCGTAGTACTCGAGAGCGCACTTCCTACAATAGGCCTTATCGCCCCTTGGCTTGTAGTTACCCCGAGCGTCATCCTCCTCTGAAAGATGGTCGACCGTGGGAACGGGGTCCAAGTTCAGTTCAACGTCGCAGGAGTCGCAGAAGTGGAGGCTGCCAAACGAGGACAGCGGCTTCCATACGATGAACACATGAGATGGCCTTGTTCGGTAGACTTTTCGGTCAGAGGGTGCCTCGGCCAAGTGCGTAACACCACCAATTCCAGTCTATGGCACACGCTTCCACACGCCTAGCGATGATCCCTCCAGCAAACACGAAAAATCCCCGCTCCTCCGTGGAGGGGCGGGGCCGCCACCATTGGCCGCGTATTACCTTGCGGAGAAGGCCTCCTGATCGACCCCGAACCCAAAGCGGTGGAGATACTGGAATATCACTTCTCTGTCCACCCTGGCCCGAGCATAGAAGACAACAAATCCGGCCAAGCCGTCTTCCTTGTCACGCTCAAGGATCACGCCGGGAATGTCCTCTTCATCCCCGTGGGATGGTCCAGCCCCGACAAAACTGCCGTACAACACGTCGTGTTCATCGTCGTAGACGATCTGAAGATCACGGCGCCGTACCACGGCCGGGCCGCGCATAGAGTACACCCCCCGTCTCCTGTTTGAAGCTAGTCTTGCCCATAATGGACGCAACATCTCTGGTCCCGTCTTCGAGCACCTCTACCGCTACAACGAGAGCCAATGGGTGTGTCGCCGCCTCAGGAAAAAACGCGATGTCTATGTAGTGCTCGTGGCCTGGGTGGCCCGGGTCCTCCCGTATCTCAAACGGGTTCTCGAGCGCCGCCTGCACGATGCCCGCGTACCCCCTGAGATATTGTCGGTCATCGGCATTGGTTATCTTGTAGAACCATGTCCCAGACTTGATCTGGACAGCGTATCGGCGCGGGTCCATCCCACGCCAGAATATGCCCGGGCCGGCGACGGGATCACTCATGCTGCTCGCCGGGGCGCATGGTCACGGGAATGAGCCGGTCCCTCTCCGCAGACCGTTCAGCAAACCACTCGGCAAAGGACGCAATCTGGTCGTTCGGGACAATCACCCGTACTAGATGCCGTCGCACTGTGGTCATCCCAGCTTCGCTCGTTGAGGACGTTGCCACCACCTCACCGCTGCTAGAAATCCTGATTTCCGCAGGGGGCTTAGGCTCAAGGTACTCCAAGGCGAATGTGACCGCAAGGTCGCCTCGCGGACCAATGGAGCCGAACATAGAGTTCGCGTAGATAACAGCAATGTCGTCGGGTACAACGTCAACATACTTTACGGTTAGCGTCTGAACCCTCTCTTGGCTATCGGCCATTGCGGCACTCAGCCCCTTCCTAGTTGGGAAAGTACTCCACCGGCATTCAATCACCTTTAGAGGGAACCAAACTAGTTAATTCCAGCCATCACTTCAGTCATGCTCAGCACCAGCGCGTGTGGCTCAGATGCGGTGAGCTGGCGTGCGCAGTCGATGCCGAGTCCTGCGCCGAGCATCAGGCCCCCCCGAAGATGCGAAGCCAGAAGGACACCTTACGCTTCGGCGTGGCCGTACCGTAGTAGACGCCCTTGGCGTCCCTGGTCGCCGCGAAGCCGGTCTGCCGAAGTCTTCCTTTGATTTGATGGATCGATTGACTGGCCAGCTTCGGTCGTCCCGGATTTTGCGCCCCAAGGCACATCCTCCTGACTGAGGCCGCCCTGGGCCTGACCACCCATGCGCTTCGCGAGCCGTGAGCGCGGGCAAACCCAGGGCACACTTCCCCTTCGCGCCGCATCTCCTGCCTTGGTGCCGAAGCGGGGAGGGCGGTGACGTGGCCGATCCAGAGCGCGAACCGAGCCTTGTCAGGGAGCCATTTGCCCTCGCGCCATCCGAGCCTGCCGCCCGCCTGGCTGGCGCGGGAGGCATCGCGCTTCTCGGCGCTGTGGCTCTTCTTGTGCACCTCAGATATCTCCCCGACCTCTCGATCGCCATTCCCGCCCTGCTCCTCGGCGCTATCGCCGCGCGTCTGCCAGGACTCAGCGCCCTGCGCGCCAGCGGTCAGCGCACCTATGGCTTCTGGCTCCAGGTCGGCGCGGTGCTCCTCGGCCCTGCGATCGACCCCGCGGCGATCCCTGCCATGGGGCTCCTGGGCCTCGCGCTCGTCCTTTCCAAGATCGCCCTCGCCTACCTCGCCAGCCGCATCCTCCTGCGCCGCGTTTTTTCGCCCATGACCGCGCGCCTCCTCGGCATCGGCAACTCGGTCTGCGGCGTCAATGCCATCCTGCTCGCGAAGACCCGCATCGGCGCCACGGACACCGACGCCGCGGCCGCGGTGGGGGCGATCCTTCTGGTGGGCACGCTCGCGGTCTTCCTCGCGCCGGTGGTCGCCTTGCACTGGCATCCGGCCCCCTATATCGCCGGAGCTGTCTGCGGGCTCGGCGTCGACAACACGGCCGAGGCGATCGCCGCAGGCTCCGCGTTCGGACCGATCGGCCTAGAGATGGCCACCATGTTCAAGCTCACGCGCAATGCGCTGCTCGGAGTGGTGGTGAGCCTGTCGGGCCGGGAGGCGCGGAGCTTCCGGGAGATTGTCCGCGACTTCCCGCCCTTTGTCGCCGGCTACGCCGTTCTGGCGGCACTGCGGCTCCTCGGGCTGATCGGGCCCGTGCCCGCCGCGTGGGCAGCCATGCTGAGCCAGGCCGCCTTCGCGCTCGCGTTCGTCGGCGTCGGCGCCATGCTGCTGGACGAGATCTCGGGCGGGAACCTGCGCGACATCCTGCTCGGTTCCGGCTACCTCATTCTCACGCTGGCCCTGAGCGCAGGTCTCGTGCTGCTCGTCGGACCGTGAAGTTGCCCCGGCACCCGACCCGGGTGCCGCCCGGATCCTCTAGCGCCTCCCCGCACCGGGGATGTCCCGCGATGGCCCCGTAGTGCGTCAATAAGAAAGGTACTCGAACGGGTTTCGTTGCCTCAGAAGCAAAAGGTACTTGTGTAAGTGGCGGGTGGAAGAGGGGTTGGGGGGGAAACCGAAGGTGTCCCCCCTCCCA
>JAJYNV010000026.1 GCA_021786135.1 Bacillota bacterium | reverse complement strand
CATCAGAACAGCGCGCATCCGCATTCCCTCCCCTACGACTTGAGGAAGCCCTGGTAGTTGCGCATCACGAGCTGCGCCTGGATCTGCTTCATGGTGTCGAGGGCGACGCCGACGACGATCAGCAGCGCTGTACCGCCGAAGTAGACGTTGAGGTTCGTGACCTTGACCACCAGGAACGGCAGGACCGCAATGAGCCCGAGGAAGATGGCGCCGAGCACTGTGAGGCGGGTCGAGACCCGCTCGAGGTACTGGGCCGTGGGGTGGCCCGGCCGGATGCCGGGGATGAAGCCGCCGAGCTTGCGGATGTTGTCGGCGACGTCGTGCGGCTTGAAGACGACGCCGGTGTAGAAGAACGTGAACGCCACAACCAGCAGGAACTCGACGATCACCATGGGCCAGTTGTTCATCGACAAGAGCTGGGCGACCGTCGAGAGCTTGGGGAAGAACGAGGCCAAGGTCTGCGGCAGGAACAGCAGCGACACCGCGAAGATCAGCGGGATCACGCCTGCAGCGTTCACCTTGATGGGGATGTGCGAGCTGGCGCCCTGGTACATGCGCCGGCCGACGAGGCGTTTCGCGTACTGGACCGGAATCCGGCGTTCAGCTTCCTGCATCATGACGACCACCGCGATCACCAGGACCGCGAGCACCAGCAGCAAAAACATCTCGACGGGCGAGATCGTGCCGGCCTGCAGGTACTGGATGGCTGCCGAGATGCCCGAAGGCATCCGCGACACGATGCCGATGAAGATGATCAACGAGGCGCCGTTGCCGATGCCGAACTCGGTGATCATCTCGCCGAGCCACATCAGGAAGACGGAGCCGGTGGCCAGGATCAACGTGATCAGCAGAATCGACCCGATGCCCGGCGAGTTGACAACGCCCGCTAGGCGGTTCAGCGTCACCGTCGTGCCGAACGCCTGAACGACGGCCAGAATCACCGTGAGGTAACGGGTCCACTCATTGATCTTCTTCTGGCCGTCCGCGCCCTCTTTCTGCAGTTCCTCGACACGTGGGATCACCACAGTGAGTAGCTGCATGATGATGGACGCGTTGATGTAGGGCACGATGCTCATCGCGAAGATCGAGAACGTGAAGAACGCGCCGCCCGAGAAGAGGTTCAGCAGTCCGAACAGCGTGACCTGGTTCGTCTTGACGAACGTCTGCAGCGCAGCCGCGTCCACTCCCGGAACGGGAATGTACACGCCGAGCCGGAACACCGCGAACATCAGGAGCGTGAACAGGATCCTGCGACGCAGATCTCCCGCCCGAGCGATGTTCTCCATGTTCTGGAACATCAGAGTACCTCGGCCTTGCCGCCCAGAGCCTCGATCTTCTCCTTGGCCGCTTGGCTGAATGCGTGCGCCTGCACGGTGATGGCCTGTGTCAGCTCGCCGCGCCCAAGCACCTTGACGCGGCCCTCGATGCGCCGCAGGATGCCTTCGCGCAGGAGATACTCCGGGTCGACGACGGTGCCCGCAGGCACGTCCTCGAGCCGCTCGAGGTTGAGCAGCGTGTAAACCACGTGCTCAGGGTTGCGGAAGCCACGCTTGGGCAGGCGGCGCTGCAGCGGCAGCTGACCACCCTCGAAGCCGGGACGGACACCGCCACCTGCACGGGCGTTCTGGCCCTTGTGGCCCTTGCCGGAGGTCTTGCCAAGCCCCGAGCCGATGCCGCGGCCGAGCCGCTTCGGCGCGGTGCGCGCTCCGGGATTCGGCTTCAGATCATCGAGCCGCATCGCCGGATCCCTCCTCGACTTCCTCGACCGTTACCAGGTGCCTGATCTTGTGGAGCATGCCGCGCACCGCCGGGGTGTCCTGCTGCATCACGCTGTGGTGCAGCTTGCGGAGGCCCAGAGCCTCGGCGGTGGCCCGCTGGTCGCCGGCATAGCCGATCGGCGAGCGCATGAGCGTGATCTTGAGCATCATTTCCTCCTGCTAGAGCGCCTGCGCCGGCTCTTGGGGCTCGTCCTCGGCACCGGCCTCGGCACTTGCCTCCGGCGCTGGCGCCGGGGCTGCCGACGGGGCTGCAGCGATCTTTCCGCGCAGACGCATGACATCCTCAGCGGACCGCAGTTGGCGCAGACCTTCCATGGTGGCATAGACGACGTTGTTCGGGTTGGAGGTGCCAAGGGACTTCGTGGTGATGTCGCGCACGCCGGCGAGCTCCATGATCGCACGCACCGCGCCGCCGGCGATCACGCCGGTACCTGCCCGAGCGGGCTTGAGCAGCACGGAGCCTGCGCCGAACTGGCCGAGAACCTCGTGCGGGATGGTGGTGCCGACACGCGGCACCTTGACGAGGTGCTTCTTCGCGGTCTCGATGCCCTTCTTGATCGCGTCCGGAATCTCTTGTGCCTTCCCGAGGCCAGCTCCGACGCGGCCGTTCTGGTCACCGACGATCACAACGACGGAGAAGCTGAAGCGTCGGCCGCCCTTGACGACCTTCGCGACGCGGTTGATCGATACGACCTTCTCCTGGAACTCCTGGTCCCGCTCCTGCCGGCGTTCCCTTCCTCTGGCCATACGACGCCTCCCTAGAACCGGAGTCCGGCTTCG
>JAJYNV010000215.1 GCA_021786135.1 Bacillota bacterium | reverse complement strand
AGGTTGTTGGCCGTCAGGATCGCCGCGACGAGGAAACCGACCGAGAGCGACGCGGCGACGGCGGCCGCCGACAGGTGACCCACGGCCGCCACCTCGCTCACGAGCGTTTCGAGCACGCCCATGAGCAGGAAGACGGTGAGTTCGCCGAACGGCGTCGCGGCGATCGGACGCGGTCCGGCGCTGTAGAGCACCGCCATGAGGATGCTGAGGAGGCCAAGCAGGACGAGCAGCGGCCCGCGCGCGAGGGCGAGGAGGCAGCCCAGCAAGAAGGCCAGGGCGAAGGTCGTGACGGCGGCCGCGAGCACCGCGCGGGGGGATGTTTCACCCTGCACGATCACGCCAGCGATGCCGGTCAGCCCCTGGTGGTCGACACCGCGGCGGAAGTCGAAGTACTCGTTCGCCATGTTGGTCGCGATCTGGAGCAAGAGCGATATGACGAGCATGTCGAAGGCGAGCAGGAAGTCGGCGCGCCCTGAAAGCGCGCCCGCGGCGCTCCCCACCAGTACCGGTACCACCGCTGCGCTCAGGGTGTGCGGCCGCGTCAGGCGCCAAAGCTGTCCCAGTGTCATCCCTCAGGCACCTCCGGCATGAGTGCGCGGCGCATGAGTTTGCCGCCGGCGTTGCGAGGCAGCTCGGACACGAAGCGTATCTCCCGCGGCAGCTTGTAACCCGCGAGCTCCCCGCGCAGGAAGGCAAGGATCGCCTCCGGCGACGGGGCACTGCCCTCGCGCGCCACGACCGCCGCAGCCGGGACCTGTCCCCAGACCTTGTCCGCCAAGGGGTAGACCGCCGCGTCCGCGACATCCGGATGGCGCCTGAGAGCCGCCTCTAGCTCGGCGGGATAGATGTTCTCGCCGCCTGAGACGATCAGGTCCTGGCGCCGGTCGAGCACGAAG
Organism: Bacillota bacterium; assembly: GCA_021786135.1. Classification (GTDB taxonomy): domain Bacteria; phylum Bacillota; class Sulfobacillia; order JAJZYS01; family JAJYTV01; genus JAJZQO01. The sequence goes on along the minus strand of JAJYNV010000215.1, from coordinate 1,666 downwards.
AGGTAGCCGTCCGGGTCGACGTAACCGATGTCGCCCGTGCGCAGAAAGCCTTCGGAGAAACGCTCCCTCGTTTCCTCGGGACGATCGAGGTAGCCGGGAATCACCGTCGGCCCCCGCACCAGGATCTCGCCCGCTTCTCCCGCCGGCAGTACGCGATCGCCTGCGCAGATCCTGATCTCGGTCAGGAAGAGCGGTCGGCCAGCCGAGCCGACATGCGCCGCCGCCTCGCCGGGAGACAAAGTGGCGGCCTGCGACGCCGTCTCCGTCAGACCGTAGGTGGAGGCGATGGGCCAGCCCGCGGCGAGCGCCCGCTCGAGCAGGCCGCGCGGCGCACCGGCGCCGCCGAGCAGGGCGAACCGCAGCGTCCTGGGCGGCGTGACGCCCGCCTGCAGGAGGCGCTCGAGCATGATGGGCACGAGCGATATGCAGGTGGCACCCTCCTCGACGAGGCCGTGGCGCACGGCTTCGACGTCGAATCCGTTCTGGGCGATCACCGCGCCGCCGAAGAGGGCGGAACGCATCAGGATCGAGAGCCCGCCGACGTGGAAGAGCGGCATGCAGAGGAGCCAGCGGTCGTCGGGCAGGGCCCCGAGTCCCATGGCGGACGTCACGCCGGCGTAGAAGAAGTTGCGCCGGGTGAGCAGCGCGCCCTTGGCCGCTCCCGTGGTGCCCGAGGTGTAGACGATGGCTGCGACCGCATCCGCTCTGACCGGGACCGGTTCCACCGCGGCTCCCTGGTAGAGCGGATGGGGTTTCCCGGCGACGGAGGGCAGGATCCAGTGCGCGAGGCCGAGCTCGACGGCGAGCGGCTCGCCTGCCGGCGCCTGCGATCGGCCGATCACGAAGAGGCTCGGGTGTGCATCCAGGAGCTCCTGGCGAAGCTCCAAAGGCGTCAGGCGCGTATTGAGCGGGACGAGCGCGGCACCGAGTCGCAGGGTCGCGTGCAGCAGCACGGCGAAATCGAGACCGCTGGGCAAGAGAGCCGCGACGCGGTCGCCGGGGCCGATGCCGGCCGCCTTGAGGCTGCCGGCGGCGACCGCGGCCCGTTCGTCCAGCTGCCGGTAGGAGATATCCTGACCCTCGCACCTGAGCGCGAGGGCAGCGGGCGACCGCTCGGCGCGCCTGTGGAGGAAATCCGGCAGCAGAGCGGGTTCCGGCAAAGCCTCCATCAGCTCAGGGCAGGCGCGGGAACTTGCTGAAGTCGGGCGTGCGCTTCTCGAGGAAAGCCTCCTTGCCCTCCTGGCCCTCTTCGGTCATGTAGTAGAGCATCGTCGCATCGCCTGCGAGCTGCTGCAGACCGGCAAGGCCGTCCGTGTCCGCGTTGAACGCGGCCTTGAGGAAGCGGAGCGCCAGCGGGCTCTTCTCGAGGATCTCCTTGGCCCAGCGGATCGACTCCGCCTCGAGCTCCGCGAGCGGCACCACCGTGTTGACGAGGCCCATGTCGAGGGCTTCCTGCGCCGAGTACTGACGGCACAGATACCAGATCTCACGCGCCTTCTTGTGTCCGACGATGCGCGCCAGGAGCGCCGCGCCGTAGCCTGCGTCGAAGCTGCCCACCTTGGGGCCAGTCTGCCCGAATACGGCATTGTCGGCGGCGATCGTGAGGTCGCAGACGAGGTGGAGGACGTGCCCGCCGCCGATCGCATAGCCGGCGACGACCGCGATG
>JAJYNV010000175.1 GCA_021786135.1 Bacillota bacterium | reverse complement strand
GATTCGTTCGACGTCAGAATGTATTTGGCCCACGCGAGCACCTCCCTTGCTGTGTCGAGGAGGGATTGAGCTACTTCTACCGTTGTCCGCCGACTCAGTTCCTTTCGGACCTCAGGATAGCGTGTGGCGATGTAGTATGCAGACAACGTTGCCAAGCGATCCACCAGTTCCTCTACAACCAAGTCCGCTTCGCGGGCGAGCGTGACAAGATTGTGGATCTTCGGCGGTACTCTCACCGCCTCCTGGAGCACCGCCTTAAGTGCCTTCTCGGCCGCCTGCTGTGCCTCAAAACCAGCATAGAGGTACCGTCCACTTCGGAGCATAGCCTCGGCGGCATCAAGATCCTCGGCGGCGATCTCCAGCCATTCGGCGGTGGTAGCCTTCACACGCTCACTCCCAACTTCAGAGTGCTTAGGTGCGATCCTATTCAGACATCATTCCACCGCGCTCCATCGTCCCCGAGCCGTAAACAGCACTCCTCCGACCCTGCTGCGCGCGGATGCTAACGGTGGACTTCTATGCAGTTTCAATGCCACCTGCCGAGAGGCGCCGACTGTCTAGTATTCCCCTGTTCCCACAATGACCCGGATGCGCAACCCACTAACGCCTGACACAGAGGGACCCCGCCTCCCTTCGGGCGGCGAGGTTCACATGCCGTCGCTTAGTGCGCTTCAGCGTTCCACCTCTTGACCACCAGTCAAGGGGTCATGAAGGCTCGAAGCCAGAAACATTCAGGTGGGGCTCGTTCCTCTGTCGAAATACATAATTCAGCGAAGATGTGAATGTGCGGTCGAGGTGAACCACGCTGTTCACCGGCGAACGGTCGTGGGCTGATCGGCGGGGCGCCAGGCTGGGCCGAGCCATGGTCGCGGGCCCGCCACTGCAGGGTGCTGCGCGTCGAGAGCGGCCGCGCTCAGCTGGCCTTCGAGGACGAGCCGTTCCTCGAGGCGATCCTCCTCGCGGACATCCAGGCCTTGCACCGCCTGCAGGCGTAGGTACCACCCTGTCCTGGGAGGTGCGGGTGCATCGGCCCGACGCGGGTCGCGATGCGCTTCGGTCGCGGCTGGCGCCGCAGGGGGCGACCATTAGCGCAGATACACAGGGTGCGCAAGGGGCGAAGCCGCTGCGTGGCCCACGCTTGGCGACGGGGGACCCAGGCGAAGGGTAGCGGGGGCCTGCGGTCAGGCGTCGCGCCCGCAGCACTTCTTGTACTTGCGGCCGCTGCCGCAGGGGCAGGGTTCGTTGCGGCCTGGGCCCGGCTCCCGACGCAACGGCTCGCAGCCCGACGGGCTGAGGTCGCCCTTCGGCCCACGCCTTTCGGGCGGCGTGCGATCCGGGCTGAGGAGGAGCGAGGCGAGGGGCAGGTACGCAGCCGCGTCGTCCCCGCGTGCGCGGAGATGGATCGTTGTCTCCTCGATGCTGGTCCATGTCGTGTCGCCGGATCTGCCGGCGGCCATTTCCTCCTCGGAAGGGAAGAAAGGAATCTCGCCTCCAGAATCCCGGTGGATCCGCATGAGGTCTCTCAGCGCGGCCGCGAGGAGTTTGCGCATCTCTTGCAGCGGCAGGGCGCGGTACTGGCGTGCCGCTGCGACGGCGTGACGCAGCTGGCGTGCGGCCTCCACCGGATCGAGGCGACGTAGCATGTGGCCGACGAGGAGCAGGGCCTCGAAGTGATCCGGTTCGAGCTCTAGGGTGCGCTCCGCGGCGGCCATCGCGAGATCCGGCCTGCCGCCCGTCAGGTAGACGTTCGCGAGGCGAACAAAGTGCTGGGCGTTCAGGGGATCCGCGAGCAGCAGCTCGAGGAGATGCTGCGCCGCGTCGGCACTGCTTCGCGGGTGGTGGCTGTCGAAGAGTTCGATCTCGCCCAGCCCGCCAGGCGCCAGGATGCCGAACGAACGGCGCAGGGTTCCGCCCGCGATAGCGCCGAGGATCAGGTAGTCGAGATCCGGCGAGGTCCATGGGCCGCCAGCGCCGCAGCTATGGCAGCGGAAGTAGCCGACAAAGGTGATCTGCGGCTCGCCGCCGCGATCCGGCAACACGAGTACGGGGCCGACGTCGTAGAGGTCCCGAGCGCCGCAGGCAGCGCAGGTGAGCTCCCGCGGATTCTCCGGCCAGCCGTCGCGGCAGAGGTCGAGGTGCTCGCTCACCTCGGCGACGTACGGCCCTGGGGGCATCGCCTCAGGCGCCTCCCGCCCGGGGCCGGCTCCGGTGAGAAGTTTTAGGAAGGCAGGATGGCAGCGCTCGCTCCCGTGGTCCATGTCCCAATACACCTCGCGACGTCTTGATGCGACGATTCGTCCCGAATGTCCTGAGCCGGCGCTCCTGGCGAGGCGCCGCACGGCACGGCCAGAATGAGCGTACAGGAGCCGGCGCCGGCTCCGCAATCGCTACGCCGACGTGACTGCGACGCGGAAAGGTGCCACTCCTGAGGGGCCGACCGCGCCTACGCTGATCTGCCGCCGGCGCTCCCTGGAGGCTGCCGGCCTGCCCTGCCCTCCATCGCGCCACCCGGTGCAACGATCATAGAGGCTTCGCTGGTGCCAAGGCCCTATCCGTCTGGAGTCGGCGAGATCGACCGACTCTGTACTTGTGGCCGATCTGCGCGCCTCTGCACGCCCTGCTTACGTGCGCCCCCCAGCACGAAGGAGCGTCTGCGGGATGGCGCGAAAATGTCCCCAACATGTCCACAGGAGATGAGCGCATTGCAGCCTTCCGTTCCTCCTGCGGGGCGCCTACCTTTGCCGCGGCTCGTGCTCCTGGACGTGGAGGAAGGGTTCCTCGCCCCCACCCCAAGCCTCGTCGGCGCGCTACACGCCTTCGGCGACAGCCTGAGCGGCGCGCCCCTGCCCCTGCTGCGAACGCCCGGTGGCCGCACGGTGGAGCCGTCCCTCCTCGACCTCGCGCCCTTAGGAGGACCGGTGCAAAGGGAGCTTGCGCGGATGGGATCGATCGTGCGGGTCTCTTCCGGATCTGCGGGCGCCGTCGAGCTCGCCTCGGCCCTGCCGGAGAACCTGCCTGAGAGCCTCGGCTCCTACGGGGCTCTGCTGGATAGCCTGCGCCTCGGCCGGCAAGTCCAGACCGGCTACGCGCAGCTCGTCGACCAGGCCCTGCAGGTCTGGGCCAAGCCGGGCTTTGACGTGCTCATCTCGCCGCCACGCCTCGCATTCACGCCCTACCAGCACCAGCTGCAGGCGGCGGAGACCGCTCTGCGCCGCATGCGCGGCCGAGCCATCCTCGCCGACGAGGTCGGACTCGGGAAGACGATCGAGGCGGGCATCGTCCTGAGCGAACTCTACCTGCGCGCCCTCGCGAGGCGAACCCTCGTGCTGCTCCCTGCCGGGCTGGTCGGCCAGTGGAGCGAGGAGTTGCGCCAGAAGTTCCAGCTCCCCTTCGTCGCCTATGGCACCGCGGCATGGGAGCAGGAGGGCGACCCTCTCGCAGCGCCGATCGTGCTCGCCTCGATCGCGTCCGCCCGACGCAGCCCCTTGCGCGAGCGTCTGGAGGCGCAAGCCTGGGATCTCGTGATCGTGGACGAGGCCCACCGGCTCAAGAACCCCCGCTCCGTCTCGGCCTCGCTCGTCAAGGCCCTGCGCACGCGGTACATGCTCCTCCTCACGGCGACTCCGGTCGAGAACCGTCTGGACGACCTCTACCAGCTCGTCAACCTCGTGCGGCCGGGCCACCTGGGCACGCCGGCGGCCTTCAAGGCGCGCCACAAGCCCGAGGCAGGCGGTGGCGTCGCCCACCTTGCGGACCTGCAGCGGGCGATGCGCGACGTCATGGTGCGGCATCGGCGCAGCGAGGTGGCGCTCATGCTGCCGCGGCGCATCGCCGAAACCCTCCGGGTCGCACCGAGCGCGGCAGAGGCCGAACTCTACCAAGCCGTGTCCGACGAAGTGCGCCGTCAGGCCAGGGGAGCATCCGCGTCCGCCCTCCTTGCCCTGCGTCAGATCCAGCGCCTTGCCGGCTCGAGCCCGCAGGCGCTCGCTGGTGGGCTCGCCCGCATGGGCTGGCCGCAGCTTGCGGAGCAGGCGCGGGCGGTCATGGCGAGCGAGAAGGCCCGAGCCCTCTGGCTGCACCTGAGGCGGCGCGCCCTGACGGGGGAGAAGGTGGTCGTGTTCACCGCCTTTCGCGACACTCTCGCCTTCCTTGCGGCCCAGGCCAGGCAGGAGGGGCTCCTCGCCTCCGTCTACCACGGCGGCCTCAGCCGCCATGAGAAGGACGCGGCGATCGAGGCGTTCCAGGGCAGCCGCGATCTTCTCATCACCACCGAAGCGGCGGGCGAGGGGCGCAACCTGCAGTTCTGCCACGTCATGGTGAACTACGACCTGCCCTGGAACCCCATGCAGATCGAACAGCGGCTGGGTCGCATCCACCGCATCGGGCAGACCGACGACGTGCAACTGACGAACCTCGTCGCCCGCGGCACGCTCGAGGAGCGCATCCTTGGCGTGCTCGAGGCGAAGATCAACCTCTTCGAACTGGTGGTGGGCGAGCTTGACATGATCCTGGGCCGGATCGAGGACGATCTGGATCTCGAGTCGCTGATCTTCGCCACCTATGTGGACAGCCCGAGCGACGAAGAGTTTGCGCGGCGCCTGGAGGAGATCGGCGAGGGCATGGCGCAGGCCAGACAGGCATACCTCGCGAGCCGCGGCGAGAACGACCGCCTGCTTGGGGAGGTGGAGGAGCCATGAGCCTCGAGCCGGCGCTGCGCTTCTTCCTGCGGTACGCCGAGTCGCGTGGGGCAACGGTAGTCGAAGAGCGGGAGCAGGCGCTCGTGCAGCTTCCGCAGGGCCTTTCGGTCGCCCTCGGCCTACCCGGCGAGACCGCCTTGACGTCGGACGCCGAGGTGGCGCAGGAAGGCGGACAGATGCTGGTGATCGCCGGCCACCCGCTGCTCGGGGCGGCGGCCGATCACGTGCTCGCCCAGGGGGACGCCGGCTGGCTGGCGCTGGCAGCGCCGGCCGGGGCCCCGCCCGACGCGCAGACGCTCCTGCAGAAACTCAGGGAGTTCTACCCCGTGGAGCACGGCCGCCTGGATCTCGCCGCTCCGCCCGAGCGGGTCTACCTGCCGCTCCTGCGCGTCGGCGCGCTCGTCACGTTGTCCGGCGACGACCGCTTCCTCGAGATTGGCGACACGCTCGTCGACGCGGCGGCTTGCCTGCCCATCGCCCCGGACCTCGCACGCCGCGTCCTGGCGTTCGGCCCCAGGCCCTCCGCCGAGCCGTGGAGCGTCCTCCTGCCGGACGTCGTCCAGGCGCTCGAGGTCGCGCAGGGGGAGCTCGAGCGGCGCGCGGCGCAGCGCGCCGCGGAGCTGTCGGCGCAGGCTGAGGCCGAGATGCAGGAGGAACGCGAGCGGGCGCAGGCCTTCTACGCGGCGCAACTGGCGCACATCGCACGGCGGCGCCAGCGCGCGGACGAGGAACGCCGGCGGCTCTACGACGAGCAGGCCAGGGTCACGGCGGCGGAAGCCGAGCGCCGCGGAGTCGAGATCGAACGCAAGTACCGCGTCGAAGGGAGCGTGAAGCCCTACCGACTGCACCTTGTGCTTGCGCCTGCGCTGCACCTCGAGATCGAGGTGCGGCGCGGCGACCGGCGCTATCCCCTGCACGCCAACTTCCTGCTTGGCGCCGGCGGCTTCCTGCCGCTGCGCTGCCCAGCCTGCGGCGCCGCGCAGCCGCTCGTCGCGGGGAGGTCGGTCCTCGGCTGCAGGGTCTGCCAGGGGGCGGCCGAAGAGCCCGCGCCGCCGCCTGCGCCCGTGGCGCAGAAGCCCTCCGCGGGACCTGGCGAGGCGCAGGTGATGGCGGAGATCGCACGGCGTCTGCGCGAGGAGCGTCGCAGAGCGCGGGATCCTGCGGCGTCCACTCGAGAGGGCAAGGGGAGAGAACATCGCGGCGGTCCGCGCCCGGAGCGCCCCGCCGAGGCCTGGCGCAGCTGGGGGCCCCTGGCCGTGCTGGCCCAGGAGTTCTTCAGCTCGGTGCTGTCTGGCGACACCGCCAAGGCTCCCATCGCGCGGCACTCGCCGCTCGACATCGCCCTGCGCTGGTTCGGCTGGCAGGGACTCTACCTGCTCTTGGACCTGCCGTACCCGCAGGAGCCGACAGCCGACGCCAGACTCTCGGCGCTCGCCCTGTTCGAGGGCCATCACCTGTCGGGCCGGGTGCAGGTGGGGCGCCTGAAGCGCGAGTTCTCGCTCGTGATGCAGGGCTCGGCGCGTGAGCCGACGCTCTGGGAGGTCCTGCCCTGCCGGGTCGTCCGACCGGACCGCCTGGCGCCGTTGGTGCAGCTCGGACACCAGCTGACCGCCCTCGATGAGATGGCCAACCGGTTCGGCCCGCCAGCCGGCCTCGACGAGGTGGAGTGGGTTCTCCTAGCCATCGGCTCCGAGCGCTGGCAGCTGCCGCTCCTGCTGCGGGCGGTCAGCATGTGGCGCCAGATCGGGCGCAGGAACCCCGGGGTGTCGGCGCGCGCCACGGCGGGCGCGCTCCTGCTGCTGGCGGTTGAGCGCGCAGGGCTCCACACGGTGGACGGCGCCGTGGCGTCGTCGTTCGAGGCGGACCCCTTGCGCACGCGCCAGGCGCAAGAGGCGCTCGAGAGCCGCGTGCCGCCGCTCATGCTGTGAGGTCCTTGGTGGGATGCGGGCTGAGGCCTCGAGGACTGGTCGGGCAAGCGACCGCACCGTGATCCCGCCCGCTGCGCGAAGAGGTGTCACCCGTACTGGCGCGGCGGCGGGCCGGATACCGCGCTGCAGAGCGGCTCTCCCGCGAGGTCCGACGTCGGTGCGCGGCCCGTCACCGTGATCTCGAAGCGCCATTCGTCGCCGAAGTCGAAGAGGTAGAGAAAGCGGTGGCCTGGCGCAGGATCGAAGTGGCCGAACGTTACCTGATCCGTGGTCGGCAGGGCGTCGCCGGCCATCGGGCACGCGACCTCGGTCAGCTGGTCGAAGCGCCGGCCGCTCAGGTAGAAGGCGTAGAGGTGATCGCGGTCCCAGTCCAGCACCTCCTGCAGCAGAAGGTGCAGATCCTCCAGGGTCTGCCCCGCCTCCACCGTGAGGTCTGCCTGCCATCGGCCAAGCCGGACCTGCAGCCGGTAGATCGTGCCGCGGGCGAAGGGCGACGGTAGCGTGAAGGGCTCCGGCAGCATGGATGACCGGTGGCGGAAGAGTCGCCACATGACGGCGGTGAGGTCCGGGCGATAGGTGACGGCATACTTGCGATCGAAGGGCGGACGCGCTGCGAGATCCGCCATGGTGGCGCAGGGCGGGTCCTCCCGGTAGGCGCCGGCTCCAAGCAGCTTGCGCGCCAGGAGGTCCGGGGCATAGGGCTGGAGCGGGCGCATCAGGGATGCGGCCAGCTCGCGCCAGCGCTGCTCGCGCAGGGCTTCGAGCTCCGGCGCCGGGGGCGGGCACGGCTCGATCGCGAAGCGCCTCGCGGCCGCATCGACGCAGGTCAGCCAAAAGCCTGCGCGCCCGGAGATCGGCTCTGGAGATAAGGCGAAGGTCGCCGAGACGCGCTCGGGGCGCCATGGCACCTGCCGCCCGTCCGGCAGCCGGACCTGTGCCGCGAGCTGCGCCGATTTCGCTCTACGCAGGCCCTCGGGCCAGAGCAGAACCAGCGCCTCGTCCGGCAGGACGACGATGCCGCGCCCTGCGGGCAGGGGGCCTGGCAGGTAGGTTCGGGACCCGTCCAGCGCCCGGGGCAGGTAGGCGTAGAGACCGCGCGCAACACTGACGCAGAGGGGATGTGCACGCAATGCGGCGCCGATCTGCGCCTCGGTCGCGTCGCGCAGCGGTTCGGGCAGCAGGGCCTTGATCGCCGCCGTTCCGGCAGGGCCGGGCATCGCCGCAAGGACCAGGACCGCGGCCGTCGCGAGGTCATCGGCATGCGGCTTTGGCATACTTTCACCTTCCAGATGGCACTGAGCCGCAGACGCGCTCGTGTGCGGTTGACCGCATGTCGGGTTCGCCGGGCGGCCTGGCAATCCTTCGCCCCACCGGACGCCGTCGGGACCGCGAGCAGATTATGGTGAAGAGGCCTGCAGGGGATGGCTCTGCAGCATGTCGAATTGGCCTCCAGACGCGCTCTTGGCGCGACCCGGAGCGGTCGGTCGCGCGCAACGCGAGGAGGCAGAAATGTTGGAGGAGACCCTCACAGTGGAGCAGGGGGCCCTGTTACCGGACGAGATGCTGGAGTCCTGGAAGGAGTTCGCCAGCGCGGCGGGAAGGCTGCAGCGGATCAGCCGCCAGATCGGCAAAGCGGCGGAGCGCTGGGATCTGCGCCTTCTGCGGCAGCGGCTGCCGGAAGCCGCCCAGCTGGCCCAGGACGTCGCCGCCGCGGCGCAGCGGGCCGACGCCCTTCTGAGCGGCTGGACCGCCCAGGACGCCGCTGCAGGCCTCGGGGCCTACGCCGAGGCGATCGAGCGTGCGGCGCAGCAGCTGCGGTTGCCGCTGCAGGGCGCGTTCCCGGAGTACGAAGTGTTCCCGCTTAAGATCGCGCTGGACCTTTCCTCGGAGCAGGCGACGGTCTCCCGCCGCAGGACGTCGACGCTCGAACCCCAGTCCCTGCTGCGCGAGGTGCAGGCGAGTTATCAGGCCCTGCACCGCTCGAGCTTCAATCAGAACCGCTTCATGAAGGCCCTGACGGCAGCGCACAAGCTGCTGCGGCAGGCCGGGGGATCGAAGAGCATGGACGTCTCGCTCCTCGCCATCCACGAGGTGCTGACCATGCGCAGTGGCGCAGGGGACTACACGAGGAGCGAGTTCGCGTTCGACATCTACCGCCTGCGCCGGGAGTCGGACATGGTCTATGACCACCACCAGCTCAGCTTCCTGAACGGGCGCTCGGGCAACTTGGCGGTGCCGAACGCCAAGGGCGGCACGGATGCCCTTGGCATCCTGCGCCTGGTGAAGGTCGAGGACGATGTCTGAGCGGGGAGCCTTCGTCGACCCGGGCGGCATCGTCGCCTTCTGGAGCGACGAATATCTGAGGTCCTACGTGGCCGAAGGCGGCTCCGCCGTCAAGTGGCTCAGGGGGCGCGAGGGCAGCGGCAAGACGCGCCTCCTCGCCGAGATGCGCTCGGTTGCCGCGGACGAGGGCTTCCTCACAGCAGGCGTCTCGGCAAGGGAAGTGCAGATCGGCCGCTTCGACGAGCTCTATCGCGCCATCCTGGGCGGACTCTCCCTGGAGGCCATCGCGCTGCAGTTCGCCGTCGAGGCGGCCCGCCGCGCTGGCGCAGCCGAGTTCCGGCCCGGCCAGGACGGAGACCTCGAGGCATACCTCGTCGCGCGCGGGCGCCCCGGGGCCGCGGTCGCGGCCGATCTCGCCGGTGCCCTGGACTTCCTCTACGCTGAGCCGCGCATCGCGCCGCCGGTCGCGACCGCCCTGCGCCACCTCGCCTACGCCTGGCTGAGACCCGAGTTCGCCCAGGAGTTCGGTCACCGCGAGACGGCCGCCGCCTGGATGTCCGGCGGCAAGGTATCGGGGACCTTAAGGCGGCGCGCCGGCATCGGCATGGCGGTCGACCGCTTTGGCGCGCGGGAGATCCTGCGCTCGCTCCTTTACGCCCAGCGCCTCGTCGGCGGCAAGGGACTCCTGCTCACGATCGACGACATGGACTGCCTCCTGGGCGGCGAGGGACAGGTGCGCTACACGCGACTGCGCCGCGATGACGCCTTCGAGGCCGTCCGGGAGCTGATCGACGAGGGCCAGGGGATGCCGGGCCTCTTCGTGCTCTTCGCCGGCAGGCCGGAGCTGTTCGACGACGAGCGGGCGGGCCTGCGCAGTTACGCCGCGCTGGCCATGCGGGTCGAGCCGGAAGTGGAGAGTGTGAGGCCCAACCCCTTTGACGACGTCAAGGATCTCGACGGCGTCTGGCGCCGGGACTGGCCAGCCTGGCGGACGGCCCTGGCGGAAGCCTATGGCGCCTCGCCGCAGGTGGTGCTGGAGTCCTGGAGCCTGGTGGCGATGGGTCCGGTCTCGCCGGTGAAAGTTCTGGTCGAGGCGATCGTGGGCAAGGGGGCGGACACGGTTGGAGCGTAGATTGGCGCGCACCTCGATCGAACAGTTGCGGGCGGGCGTGCCGTCGCGCCTCGCGGCGGACGCGATGTCGGCGGGCCGCGGCCGCACCATGGCGGACATCGCGGAGGACCTGCGCTCGGTGCAGGCGGGCCGCGCCCGGCGCAGCATGCGCATCGTCGCCGCCAACTACGGCGATGGCAAGAGCCATACGCTGCAGGCGGTGCGCAACCTGGCTGAGGCGGAGCGCTTCCTCGTGAGCACGCTGACCGTGAGCCGCGAGTCCCCCCTGGACCGCCTGGATCGCGTCTACCGCAAGCTGGCCGCGAGCACTTTCTTTCCCGGCGTGGACCGTCCGGGCCTCGATCCCCTCTGGCAGGAGATCAGGCGCAGCGGCGAGGCCACCGAGCGCCTTCTGCGCATCGCGCAGACGCGGCTGCACCCCAAGGTGGCGGCGGTGCTCGAGGCCAGCTTCGACGGCGGCCGCGGTGACACGGAGCCCCTCGAACGCGATCTTGCCGGCTATTTCCTCGCGCTTCCCGACCTGCGCCGCGCCTACTTCGACAACACGGGCCGCAAACTCGGCCAGGTCGAGCGCTTCAAGCTTGACGGAGCATTCGACTACCTGCGCCTCGTGGCGGAAGCCGCGGCGGTCGCCGGCCTCTCGGGCTGGGTCATCCTGATCGACGAGGCCGAGATGATCGGCAGCGTCGGCCGGCGCGCCCGCGCCCGCTCCTACGATCTCCTGGGTCGCCTGCAGGATGGGAAGGCCTTGCCGCGGACCTACAGCGTCGTCGCGGTGGCCGCGTCGTTCCAGCAGACGCTCACGGAGCGGCTGCAAGAAGCCGTGGAGCTGCCGCTCTGGCTCGCTGCGCGCGGCGAGGCGGAGCTCGCGGCGCGCATCGAGGGGCCGATCCGCCAGCTGCAGGGGGCGCCCAACCTGCCGCCGCTGTCGGAGTCCGATCTCGCGCAGGTCTTCGACGGCATCGTGCGCCTGCACGCCGAGGCCTTCGGCTGGGAGCCGCCGCTCAGCGGCAGCGCCTTGCTGCAGCGCATCCGCGTGCCCCTGCGCGAGCGCGACATCAAGGTGCGCCAGATGGTGCGCGCGGCGGTGCACTTCCTCGACCTTTACCGCGTGTACGGCGAGGAACCTGAGCTCAGGGTGCACGGCTTGGCCGAGCCTTTGCCCGAGGTGGCGGCCGCCGAGGGCGAGCCGCCCGACGGCGGCGCGGTGCGGCGCGACTGGGACGGCTGATGGAGCGCCTGTCGCCATTCGATGAGCGCGTGCTGCAGGTGTTCGGCGCCCTTGGCGAGTCGCTGGTGCTGCCGAAGGGCATGGCTCTCGGCCTGCGCGGGCAGGGGCAGGTGCCGCGCTATGTCAGCGAGTTCCTCCTGGCGCAAAGGCCGCAGGAGACGGCGATCGCAGCCATCGAGGACTACCTGCGCAGCCATCATCCGCTGCCGCGCGAACGCAATCTCTGGCGCCATCGGCTGGTGCAGGAAGGCAGCCTGCGCATCGTCGACCGGCTCGAGGTGATGGTCGACGTCGAGGACGGCAGCCACGTCGGCCGCATCGCGAGCCTGGATCTGCAGGTCCGGCTCGATCCGGCTCTGGCGGAGGATCATCCCGGGCTCCTGGCGGGCGGTCTCTGGGGTCGCATCGACCTCGACTGGCAGCCGGTGGCGGATGGCGTGCCCGCCACCGCCGTGCGGGACTTCCAGCCGGTCCAGGCCCACGCGCGCCTCGAGCCCTTCCTCGAGGGCAGGAGCTACTTCACGGCAGAGAACTGGATCGACCTGCTCCTGACCTCGGCGGGCTACGACCCGCTGCAGCTTGGGCAGGGGCTCGCCGCCGAAGCGGCCCTCAGGCGCAAGCTCCTCTTGCTGATGCGGCTCGCGCCTCTCGTGGAGGGCAGCCTGCACCTGCTCGAGCTCGGCCCCAAGAACACCGGCAAGACTTATCTGGCGCGCAACATGTCGCAGGACGCCTTCGTCATCTCCGGTGGCGCCGTGACACCCGCGAATCTCTTCGTCCACCTCACGACCGGCCGGCCGGGTCTCCTGGCGCAGCGGCGCATGCTGGCCTTCGACGAGATCGCGCGGTTGCACCTCGGCGGCGCCGAGGTGGCGGCGGCGCTCAAGGACTTCCTGGAGAGCGGCCAGTTCAGCCGGGGCCGCCATGAGTTCAGCTCGGATTGCTCGGTGGTGCTGCTCGGCAACATCGACGTCGAGGGCGACCTGCCGTCCCGGCGCTACCGCCACCTCTGCGAACCCTTGCCCGATGAGATGCGCGACAGCGCCTTCCTCGACCGCCTGCACGCTTTCCTGCCCGGCTGGGAACTGCCAAAGCTCGAGCCCCTGTCCTTCGCCCGAGGTGTCGGCTTCGTCTCGGACTACTTTGGCGAGGTGCTGATCGCGCTGCGGGACCTGCCGTTCGCGGCGGAGATGCAGGGCCTTTTGCGGCGCCATCCGCTCGAGCCCGGCATGACGCGTCGCGATGCCGTCGCCATCACGCGCAGCGCCGAGGCCCTCGTGAAGCTCGTCTATCCGAACGGTCCTGCGGGCGACCCCGAGGTCCTTGAGGCCATCCTCACCCTTTCAGGGGAACTGCGCCAGCGCATCCACGACCAGCTCTGCCGCATCGCTCCCGGAGAGTTCCAGCCGCGCCGAGTGGGCTTCCAGGGCGTGCCGCAGACCACCGCCCGGGACCTCGAGGTGATGGAGCCCACCCGCGTGCGGACCTTGGCCATGGCGCCCGGCGAATGTCTCTACCTTGACCGCGACGGCAGCGCCGAGGCGGGCGGGCGCCTTCTGCGCGTCGAGGCGTCGCTGCTTGCCACGGGTCGCGGGCTGAGGGCCGAAGGCCGGCTGCCGGCCGCCGCCGCGGAGGCGGAGAGGATCGCCCACAGCTTCCTGCTCGCGAACCAGCGCCTCCTGCGCCTTGGTGGGAGCGGGCTCGAGAGTCGCGCCCTGGCACTGCAGGTGGCGGGAGGCGCCGTGCAGGACGGTGCGTCCCTCGCCCTGCCGGCGCTCCTCGCACTCGTCTCGGCCCTGCGCGGTGAAGCCTACCTGCAGACCATGGTCGCGGCAGGAGAGAGCACCCTGCACGGACATCTCGCGACGCCTGCCGACATCCTCGGGCGCATCGGCACCCTGCAGCGCACTGCGCCGGGCGTGCTGGTGCTAGGACCGGTGGCGGAGGACGTGCTCCGGGAGATCGATCGTCTGCTCGCCTCCTGGCGGATTGTCGCGGCGTCGACGCTCACCGAGGCGATCCTGGCCTTGCGGGTCTAGGTCTCGCCCGGACCGTCTTCACCGGCGCCGCAGGGCGGGCAGGCATCGCCTGGCACGGCCCCGGGTGCACGGTGCAGGCAGGTGGGAGGTCCGAAGCCTCGGGATCCCGCCGGGTTTCGGGTCGGTCGCCGAGCGGGGAGGTGAGACGGTGGGCCTGAAGATCGAGAGGGACGGGTCGATCAGGCTGCCCGCGCGGGAAATCGCGGCTGCCGGGCTTCGACCGGGCGACGAACTGGCTCTCGAGCTCGGTGCGGGCCGGATCGTCCTCGTGCGCTCGCAGCCGGCCCCGCCGGATCTTTCGGCCCTGCTGCAGGAGCGCTTCGGCTTCGCCGCCTTCCGCCCCCTGCAGCGGCAGGTGATCGAGGCGGTCCTCAGCGGGGAAGACATTCTTGCGGTGATGCCGACGTCCGCCGGCAAGTCGCTCTGCTACCAGCTGCCCTCACTCGTGCTGCCGGGGCTCACCCTCGTCATCTCACCGCTCATCGCGCTGATGCAGGATCAGGTGCGCTCCCTCGAACGCCGCGGCATTTCCGCCTTGGCCCTGACAGGGGCACTGACGCCGCAAGAGCTCGCCCGCGCGTACCATAGGCTGCGGCAAGGTGGCGCAAAGATTGCCTTTGTTGCACCAGAGCGGCTGCGGAGCGCGGAGTTCCGCGACGCCCTGACCGCGGTGCCGGTCAGCCTGCTCGCTGTGGACGAGGCGCACTGCGTCTCCGAATGGGGTCATGACTTCCGCCCGGACTACCGGTTGATCGAGGATTTCCGCCGGTTGCTCGGCCGTCCCCGTCTTCTCGCGCTTACGGCCACGGCCCCGCCCAGGGTGCGCCAGGACATCATGCGCAGCTTCGGCATCCGGCGCGTGCTCGTCGCACCTTGGGACAGGCCGAACCTGCGCTACGCGGTGGAGACCCTCCACAGCGAGGAGGAGCGCGGGAGGGCCGTCCTGCGCTGGCTGGGGAGAGCTGCCGGCGGCTCGGCGATCGTCTATGCGACGACACGCGGCCAGACCGAGGCCTGGGCGGCGCAGCTCTCCGCCGCGCTGCAGCGGGAGGTGCTGCCGTATCACGCGGGCCTTGCCAGGGAGGAGCGCCTGCGGGTGCTGGAGCGTTTCATGGCGGGGGACGTCTCCGTCATCGTCGCCACGAACGCCTTCGGGATGGGTGTCGACAAACCGGATATCCGGGTGGTGCTGCATATCTCCGTGCCGGAGTCCGTCGAGGCGTACGCGCAGGAGAGCGGCCGGGCGGGGAGGGACGGCCAGCCGGCATGGGCTGTCGTCTGTACCGTGCTGCACGATGACGTCGGGGCCAGGCTCTTCCTGCTGGAGCGCGAGACGCCGGACGAGGGCTGGCTCAGGCGCAGGCTGGACGAGATCCA
>JAJYNV010000098.1 GCA_021786135.1 Bacillota bacterium | reverse complement strand
ATGCCCGGCGTCAAGGTTCTCTGGCGCGGCTTTCAGCGCCTTGAGATCTTCACGGCCGCCTGGATCGCTGCTCACCCTAGACGGGATGTGGGTAAAGCGTAGCTCCCCAGGGAGCGAGGGGTCGGCGCGACGACTATTCAGTCTTTTTGAACCAGGGCTAAGGGCAATAAGGAGCCCGACGTTCACATGTGCCAGGAGGCCAGCCATCCTGCTTGAATGAAGCTGCCACGCTACATGGCAATGTCTATCCGCGTGCCGGTGGCTACCACACTGCCACACCCGCTTTCCTCCGGCAAGGGTTCGCTCCCGCCGGCCTTGCGGCCGCCCTTGCCGCCAGTTTGCGGGTGTGGCTGGAACAATGACGTCTCGAATGAGCGAGGGAACAGAAGCCCGGGCTCCACCGTACGTGTGGGGCGCCGGACTTCTGTTCGGGAGGGGTTCGGCTTGACGAGAGAGGAACTGCTGGCTGTCGCGAGAAGGGCTTATGAGTTGCATCCCGACGTCGGCTCAGCCGGCGCTGCAGATCCGCTCCTGACGCTGCTTCTGGGACAGATCGACAATGCCTACGATCCCTCACGGCCCGTGGAGTCAGCCAAGGAGGCGCTTCAGCACGTCGCGCTCGCGGTATTCGTTGTGCTGAGCGCGCTGTACGCGCTTTATCCCGCGCCACAACACCCGGAATGCGGTGGAACGGTGACTCTGCAAAAAATGCAAGCCGGTTTTCACTTCGCGCACACCTATGCTCCCACCGTTATCACAGTGCCCGCGTGCGATTCGTGCTCGTACTTCGACACCCACTCCACAGAGTTCAGGGAAGCCCTCCGTCAAGCAGAGATGCGCTTTGAGGAGAAGCATCCTGGTCTAATCGAGAAGATGAGAGACAGGGACAGGAGCGAAAGAGAAGAAATCCTCCACTGCTCCGCCGAAGACATGATTGACGCCAAAGACGCGAGAGTCTGCGGGCGATGCGGCACAGCCGCCCGGCGAAGGCACGCCAGGTTCTGCTGGAACTGCGGCAGTCCGCTTCCCAATGGCTAGACCCTACACATGGACCGGAGCCGTCGCGGCACACGCTCGCGGCGGCTCCGCTGCGTTCGGAGGTTGGTTGTGGACTCCCTCCGGCGTTCTCGTCTGGCGATCCGCCGAGCGGGTCGGCGACATGACACTACGGCAGGCGGTAGACCGAGGGCTCTCGGCTCTTATCCGAGTGGGCCACGCCCATAGGGTCAGCGCTCCGTGGGTGACGGCCTGGCCCGAGCTGCCCCTGAGCCCCGGCAAGGCACAGATTCAGCAAACCGAGGACGCCGAGGCGCTCGCCCTTGCGGAATCGGTGCTGCCGCCACTGCCGGAGTTCGCCGTCGCTGGCATCGAGATGGTTGAGCCCGGGCACTACGTCGCGCACGGTAGATCGGACTACCAAGTGTGGACACAACTCGGTGTCTGCTCCTGCCCCGCATTCACTTATGGCGCGTCGAGGCCCTGTAAACACCTTCGGGCTGCCATGGAGATGCAGAGATTGGTCGGCTGAAGTTCCACCGCTGCCGCGAGGAGGTGATCTCAGTGAGCCGCGCTGCACAGCACAGGGACAGGCACGCTCAACCTTCGCTATGCGTAGACATGGCAAACGAGGCGAAGACCATGCAAGAGCGTATCCCCGGCGATGGTACGGTCTGCGATCGCGCCTGGGCGAAGTACATGGAGGTCGCCTGTCGCATCGCAGCTCGCTGCTCCGACGAACAGCTCGGCATCACACCTGCGGACTACCTTGACACACAGACGACAGACGAAGTTGCATCAGACACGACAGACAAGGCTGCAGGACAACGGGATTCCGCATAGAAGCCATCTACAACAAAATGAGCGTCACCTCAAGGAACATTGCACGGACGGCGACAATTGGGGCGACGCCGACAACCGCCTGGCGAGGGACCTCGTCCAGGGCATGCTTCCCGTGGTCGGGCTCTTTGCCTACGTCGAGGTGCGTCCGCACGGTCGGCCCTCGGGCCTCGGCAGCACGCTCTCCGAGATCGCGGACCCGCGCTTCCGCAGCCTGAGGGTCACCGATCGCCAGAGCGTGCTCGGCGCGCTCGACCAGCTCTTTGGCGCCGATGTGGTCTGAGCCGTGCCAACAGGGCAAGAGAGAACCGGGCTGCAGGCGGGGGAGGCGGGGCGCATCACCCGCCCGCAGTCCTGTTCCCAGGATTGCTCTGCGATATAGGCCCTTAGGGCGACTGGCCGGGGGCCCTCCGGGGCACTTCCCTGCCGTGCGTGCTGCCAGTCGGCGGATCCGCTTGACAGGGGATTCAATGCAGGCCCGGGATTTCAACCTGCCGGACGCAGAGGCGGTGCTGGGCGAGATCCGCAGGCTTTGGGAAGCGCCCGTGCTACACGAAACCAGAGGTGGGCGGGTGGCGGGTTTGCCTGCGCCACGACAGCCAGGAGGTGCGGCGAGAAGGCTAAAGCCTCGTGGCAGAACTGCCACGGAGGCGAGCCTGCCACATCAGATGGTCACAAGCCGGGATCATCAGTGCCAGTCCTGCTGAGGCCGCTTGTACCCTGGCCATCCCAGTGCCCCG
>JAJYNV010000294.1 GCA_021786135.1 Bacillota bacterium | reverse complement strand
GCGACGAGTGGTGTCGTTTGCTGGACGGGACGGATGCATGCGTTACGCCGGTGCTGTCGATGCAGGAGGCGACGGAGCATCCACACAACGTCGAGCGCTCAACCTTCATCGAGGTGGACGGTGTTTCTCAGCCAGCGCCGGCTCCCCGGTTCTCGAGGACGCCCGGGGCGGTGCAGATGCCTCCGCCGGTTCCAGGCGAGGGAGGGTTGCGCGCCCTGGAGGACTGGGGAATAGGAAGCGACGAGATCGCGATGCTCGCCGAGTCCGGCGTGATCGAGGCGAGGTGAGCTCAGAGGTGCACGACGGGACAGGTCACCGTGCGAGTTATTCCTTCGACCAACTGAACCTTGCTTACAACCATCTGGCCGAGCGCGTCGACCGTCTCGGCTTCGGCTCGAATGATGACATCATAGGGACCGGTCACGTCGTCAGCGCAGACGATGCCGTCTATGGATGCCACCTCTCTGGCGACCTCGGCCGCTTTGCCCACCTCTGTCTGTATCAGGATGTACGCTGCGACCATCGATCACACCTTTCTTCTCTTGTCGAAGCTCGTCTCTCGAAGTCAGTTGGAGCCATCAGGGGCTGAACCCGTTTCGGGCGTACCCTGCGGGCTCTAGACCCTGCTACCTCTGGACTCTGCGCCTTTGGATCCTGCATCTCTGGACCCTGCGGCCTGTTCCGTATCGTAGTGGTCCGATGCCAGAAACGCTAACGGGCTGGCCTCCACGCGCGATGCTCCCGCCCGCCCGTCCGTCAGGCGCCGACCGCATCTGTTCTCACCGGGTTGGCCAGTTCTGGCCATCCCGTCTGGTCCCTGGTCGGCAGGTCCCTGGTCGGCAGGTCCCGTCTGGTCCCTGGTCGGCAGGTCCCGTCTGGTCCCTGGTCGGCAGGTCCCGTCTGCAAGGCAAGGGAGCAATTGCTGATGAGAGCCAGGTCGGTCTTATAGTGGAATTCTTGTCTCGGTTTGGCGATATTGCGGCGCCGGGGAGTGAACTTGGCTGCGCAGCGGGTCCTTTTGTCACGACCTACTCAATGTTGGACGTGATCAGATGAACATTGGAGAGCGCTACCGGCAGACGGCCGACTCGTTCAAGAGCGCAGTGCGCGAGCTATTCGATCAGAGGCGCCCGCTGGGGCGGTTGGCGCTGACCCAGGTGATCATGATCGCGGGCGACACTCTCGTCACCGTGTCGTTGGCCGGATCGCTCTTCTTCTCTATCTCTCCCGACGCCGCCAGGGGAAAGGTAGTGCTCTACTTGCTCTTGACCATGGCGCCTTTTGCGGTGGTGGCTCCCGCTCTTGCTCCCATCCTCGACCGGGGAAGCAGTTCAAGGAGGACGATGGCCGTCCTTTCGGGAATCGGACGGGCGCTCCTGTGCATCCTGATGGCGTCCAGCGTGCACAGCCTGTTGCTTTTTCCTGAGGCGTTTGGAGTGCTCGTGTTCTCGAAGCTGTACATGATCACGAAAAGCTCCCTCGTGCCTGCTGTGATAGAAGGGCGTCTCGAGCTTGCGGTAGCGAACTCACGCCTGGCCGTCGCCGGAGCTGTTGCCGGGTTCGTCGCTGCGGGCCCCGGCGCCCTGTTCATTCTGATCCATTTCCTTGGTTCCGTCTGGTTGCTACGTGTGGATGCGCTGGTTTACTTCGCGGCCGCAGCAGTGGCGTTTCGCCTTCCGCGGATGAGCGCGCCTCCGCTGCATGGGGCCAGCGGCGCAGCACTGCCTGGCTCAGCACTGCCTGGTTCAGCGTCAGGCGGTTCAGTTCCGACTGGTGATGCAGCTGACGGGTTGCCGCGTGCCGAGCGATCACCGCAACCGTCGCACCCCGGCACGTGGTTGCTGCCAGGCCGAAGACGCCCCGCAGTGCCTTTCCGGCATCTCGTCCCCGCTGACACGCTGCTGGCATCATCGGCGATGTCGGTGCTGCGTGGATCGTTAGGATTCCTCACTTTCCTCCTGGCGTTCTCTCTTCGGCGCCACCACGCGGCGACGTGGTGGTACGGACTGGTGATCATGGGCAGCGGGATCGGTGCAATCCTCGGCTCGTTGACTGTGCCGTACCTGAGGCGGATGTTTACTGAAGCTCAGATACTCGTGCTTGCGCTGTCGGCTGTTGTGGTCGCAGGCGTCGCATCGGGGGTTGTGGGATCACGCATCGCCCAAGTTGGGCTGGCCACCGTGGTCGGGTTTACTGCTGCGGTCGGCAAGCCGTCTTTCGACGCGATCGTACAGAAGAGCGTATCTCCGGCGGCTCAGGGCCGCGCCTTCGGAAGGTTCGAGACGCGGTTCCAGCTGGCCTGGGTGATCGGCGGCCTCGTGCCGGTTCTTGCATCTCTGCCGGTCGAGGCAGGCGACGTTGTCATAGCGTCGGTTGCAATGGTCACGGGAGCATCGTACGTAACAGCCCGAAGGGCGTTGTTGGACCATGGCAGGCAGCGCGGTGATGACCGTCCGCCGAGCACCGGCGCCACCTAGCCAGTCCGTACCACCACGCGGCGACGTGGTGGCGCCGAAGAGAGAACGCCAGGAGGAAAGTGAGGAATCCTAACGATCCACGCAGCACCGACATCGCCG
>JAJYNV010000119.1 GCA_021786135.1 Bacillota bacterium | reverse complement strand
GCACAAGGACTTCGCCGAATTGTCGGTCTTCACGTTCGGGGTCGCATGGCTCTGGCGCACCCTGCTCGCGCTGCGCAGACAGGTGCCGCAGGCGCCTTCGGCGGTGATCTACTACCTCATCGTGCTGCTCGGCGTCGCGCTCATCAGCTACACGGGCTTCCTCGGCGGCAGTCTCGTCTACGACCACGGCGTGGGCGTGCCGTAAGGGGATTCGGTGCCGGACGGCGAAGTCTCTTCGGGACTGGAGGGACTTTGCGTTGGCGACGATCGAGGTGCGCGAACTGCACACGCCCAAGGAACTGGGCGAGGCCGTCCGGCTGCAGTTCGAGATCTGGGGTTCGAACGATGCGACGCCAGCCAACCAGCTGGTAATTTCGGTCAAGACGGGGGGACACGTGCTGGGTGCCTTCGATGGCGACCGGCTCGTGTCCTTCGCCTATGGCTTTCCCGCCATCCTGCAGGGACAGGTGCCTTGGATCGCTTCGCACATGCTCGCCACGTTGCCGGAATACGGCGGTCGGGGCATTGGCCGCATGCTCAAGTGGCGCCAGCGCCTATGGGCCCTCGAGCACGGCTTTCACCGCATCACCTGGACGTTCGATCCCCTCGAGGCGCGCAATGGTCATCTTAACTTGAACCTTTTGGGCGCGGTGGCGAGGGAGTACTTCGAAGACTGCTACGGTCCCATGGAGGACAAGTTGAACCAAGGATTGCCGTCGGACCGGCTCATGGCGGACTGGCAGCTCGAGAGCGATCGGGTGATCGCCGCCGAGCGCGGTGAGCGGCCGGCTCTCGAGGGCAGGCGCGTGCGGGTGCCCTCGGACTACCAAAGCCTGCGTCGCGCCGAGCCCTCCAGGGCGATGGAGGAACGCCTGCGGGTGCGCGGGGAGCTTGAATCCCTGCTTGGCCAAGGTCTCAGCTGTGTCGCCTTCGACCGCGATGCTGCGGCCATCGTGCTGCGCTGAAGCGGAAGCGGCTGTCTTGGTCCAAATGGACAGGGCTATTTGGATAATTATTATGACCAAATGGCGCAGAGAATAGACAGGAGTCGCAGACCCCAATTGTGTAATCATGGTGTCCAATGAGACGACGAGGCAGTTGGCATGACGCAGGAGCAGGGTAGAGGCGCAAGCCGGCACCTGGGGCTGCCACGCCAGCCTTGGTGTTGACCCGGCACTTTCCTTAAAGGAAGCGTCACAGGCGGATCGCGTGTCGTGCTCCTGGCCATGGCACTTGGCAAGCTTGCGCGTGCAGCGCAGACTTTTGGACGAAGGGATGTTGGACGGAACTGGGGATGTTCGGCCCCTTGGCTCTCGGTAGCGCCCTGAGCATGCTCTGGTTCGTCTCCGGCGCCATCGGCCTCATCGAGCTCCTGCGCTATCTGCAGGCGCGGTTGCCGGGTCTCGGCAGGCCCTGGGCGCAGGGGCTCGTGTTTGGCGTGTCCTCGGCCCTGCTCTTCGCTCTGCTCGTCAACGTGCTCCACGTGGCCGACACGGAGGAAATGGCTCTCGTTGTTCCGTTTCTTGGCCTGCTGGCCGGAGCCGAGGGTGGCATCGCCGGCGGCGTGGCGATCGCGATCACCCTGCCGCAATTCGCGTGGCCGGCGCTGCTAAGCGGTGCCGCCATCTGGGTCCTGACGCGGTTCAGGCTGTCTGCCCTGCTCGCGTTGCCGGTCGCATGGGCGGTGATCTGGCTGGAGGGACCGGGCGCGATGGGCGGGTATGTGCATACCGCTGCGGGCGTCGCCTTCCAGGTCCTCCTCTCGGTCCTCGGTGTCCTGGCATTCTACGCCTACGTACATGAGATCGACCGCCGGCGGAGCGCCTTGCTGCAGGCTCAGAGGCGGTCGAACAGCGATCACCTGACGGGCCTACTGAACCGCCGGGGGCTTGAGGAGCGGATGGCGGAGTTCGGCGACGGCGAGAGGGCCGTGATCATGATCGACCTCGACGACTTCAAGCCGATCAACGAGATCTACGGCCACGACTGGGGCGACCGCGTGTTGCAGGAGGCCGCGTCGCGCCTTGCGGCCAGCGTCCGGCCGAAGGACGTGCTGGCGCGGATCGGCGGTGACGAATTCGTTGCCGTGCTGCCTGCGACCGACAGCGACGACGCTTTGACCGTCGCCGAACGCATGCAGGCGCGGCTTGGCGAGAAGGAGGTTTTGGTCGCGGGGGTCGCGGTGCGCCTGAGCGCAAGCTTCGGCATCGCCGCGGGCAAGGGAGGTCCATGCCTTCTCCAGGCGGATGCCGCGCTGCTCAAGGCCAAGGCGCTGGGCAAGGCAGGCATCGAGCTCTATGGAGCGGAGACGGACGAATCGGGCGAAGCGGGTCGGCTCCTGCGCGTGACGCACTTTGCCCGCGAACTCATGTTCCGGCTGCCGCTCGGCATCGTGCTGACCGATCCCGCCAGGCGGATTCTCGCGGCGTCGGCTGGCTACCACAGGCTGTCCGGCTATGATGAGGCACGGCTCAAGGGGCAGAAGCCACGCGTCATCGTCGGCAGCGAGATGACCGACCCGCGCGTTTTTGCCGATGTCGTGGCAGCCTTCGAAGGCAGCGGCATGTGGCAGGGCGAGTTTGTGGACAGGCGCCCGGACGGCGACATCTGGTGGGCGGAGTGCGCCTTGGCCCCCATCGACGTCAGGGGCAGGAGCCTCGGCTATGTAGGTGTGGTGCACGATGCCACCATGTACCACATGCGCGAGGCGGAGATGCTGGCGCAGGCTGTGGCCATCCTGCTCGAGGGACATGACACGACGATCTGGAACCACCTCCAGCGCACGCGCGGGTACATGCATCTGGCCGTCCGGCGCTGGCAGGAGATCCATGGCCGTGCGGAGCTGCCTTATAACCCCGAGCAGTACGCCATCGCCTCGACCCTGCATGACGTCGGCAAGCTTGCGATCACACCGGCGATCCTTTGCAAACCGGGGCCCCTGACCGACTCCGAGCGCAGGGTCGTCAGCCGGCATCCGGTGGAGGGTTTTCGCTATCTCACGCGCCTGCAAGAGCACGGCAGCCACCGGCCGGAATCCGACTACGTCCGCATCTTCCTTGCGCTGGCGGCGGAGTTTGCGCTCCACCACCACGAGCGCCTGGACGGCGCAGGCTACCCCGATGGCCTGCGCGGTGAGGAGATCTCGCTCGCCGTCCGGATCTTCACCGCCGTCAACACGTACGACGGCCTCCAGGACGAGCGGGTCTACAAGGCGGCAGAGCCGGAGAGCGAGGCGTTCCAGTGTCTCCTTGCCGGCGCAGGCACCGCGTTCGACGAGGGCGTGGTGCGGCTTCTGGGAGAGCTGCGTGAGGAGGGCGATTGGCAGGCCGTAAGGTCCGTGCCGGGTGAGCGGGCCGGCTGAGAGGATGCAGGGGCAGAGATTGAAGACGTCGGGAGGATGTGTGGCATGCAGCTTGATCGGGCGGCGTTTCAACGCGTCATCGATTTCGTGGACTGGCACGACGAGGACCAGAGGTTCGCGGCGGGCTTTCCCTGGCGAGAGCTCGCGGAGCGGGTGCCGAAACCGTTCTACGAGCGTGTGCAGGCGGTGCCTGAGCTCGACCGCCTGGTAAGGCAGCACTCGAACTACGAGCGGCTGCACACGACGCTCGCCGAATACGCACGCCAGATGGGGCAGGACCCGAGAACGGATGCGGCGATCGAGCGCGTCTCGCGCATCGGTATGATGCATGCGCAGATCGGCCTCTCGACCGACTGGTATCTCGGTGCCTACCGGCTTTTCTGGGAACACGCCTGGGCGATCGCGGACGAGAGAATTCCGGACGCCGCGGAGCGCGCGCGTGTGCGCCAGGCCGTCAGCAAGCGCCTGACGCTCGACATGATCCTAGTCATCCTCGTCTACGATCTCGAGATGTCCCAGAAGCTCAGAGGGGTGCAGGGGTCCCTGCAGCAGCTGGCGGAGAGTCTTTCGGCGATGTCCGAAGAGACGAGCGCTGCGGCGGCCGAGTCTGCGGCCACCCTCAAGCGCCTCGCTGGCGAACGCTCACGCGTGCTGACGGAGATGGAGGCGGTGGTGGCCGCCACGACGGCTGGCACCGACGAGGTGGCAGGTGTGACGGCCGGCAGCGGGCACGCGCTCGAGGCCATCCGCAGCGTGGAGACGGCCGCCCATGAGATGGCCGCGCAGTCCCAGTTCGTCGTCAGCGCGGTCCAGGCCATCGGCGAGATCGCCGCGCAGACGAACCTCCTCTCGCTCAACGCCGCCATCGAGGCCGCGCGGGCGGGCGAGGCCGGCCGCGGCTTCGCCGTCGTGGCGCAGGAGGTGCGCCGACTCGCCGACCGCTCGAAGTCATCGGCCTCCGATGCCCAGAAGCGGCTTGCGCAGTCGGCGCAGGCCACCGACGCGCTCTCGGCTTCCGTCAGCGATGCGGCACAGGCGGTACAGGACGGAGTGGCCATGCTGCTGCAGCCGAGCGAGCGCTTCCGCGACATCGCGGCGCGGGCGGCGGTGGCCAAGTCTGTGACGGACGCCCTCGTCGCGATGATGGACGGCGTCGCCGCGTCCGGCGAGCAGGTGCGCGTCGCGGCGGGCGAGGTGGCGTCTTCCGCGATGCAGCTCGCCCATCTCACGACCACTCTCGGTGAAATGGTGCGCAAGTAGCATTCATCCGGTATTCTCTCCATCCGATCCGAACTGAAGGTGAACGTACGTCGTGTGGACTGAACCGCTCCGGGAAATCCGCACCGTGTGGCAGCCGATCCTGGATCTGCGCTCAGGAGCGCTGTGGGGCTTCGAGGCTCTGACACGCGGACCTGAGGGCTCACCGTGGGAGAATCCGCTAGAGCTCTTTGAGCTGGCGCGCCTAGAACATGATGAGCAGGAACTCGAAGCCGCGATGCGCCGCTCGGCCATGCGTGGCGCGACACAAAGCCTGCCTCCCGATGCCACGCTCTTCGTCAATGCCGACGTGCGCTTCATCGGCATGCCCCTGAACCCTGACGGCGAGCCGTGGTCGCCCGCCCGCACGATCATCGAGATCTCGGAACACTCCCCGCTCTTCGACGAGCCTGAGGCGCTCAAGGCACAGATCGCGACCTGGCGGGCAGAGGGCTACCGCATCGCGCTCGACGATTTCGGCAGCGGCTACGCCGGGCAGACCGCCCTCCTGGCCGTACGCCCGGACGTCATCAAGATCGACCGCCAGCTGGTGGCGGGCATCGCCCAGGACGCCTGGCGCCAGGCGATCGTTCTCTCCGTCGTGCGGATGGCCGCGGCGCTCGACATCATAGTGATCGCCGAAGGTATCGAGACCGAGCAGGAACGCGACGAACTCGCGGCCATGGGCATCTCGTTCGGGCAGGGCTTCCTGCTCGGCCGGCCTGAACCGCGGCCACTGCCGGGGCGAATCCTGGAGGAATCCGGCGTGACGGAGGAGGAAGTCAAGGCGCTCCTGGGCAACGCCATGCCGCAGACCGAGGCGGCCTATGCCGTCGACCGCCACCGCCGCATCCTGCACTGGAACGCGCAGGCTGCACTCCTGTCCGGCAGCGCCGAGGATGAGGTCATCGGCAAGACATGCTGGCTGAGCGGCCTCGAGCACCAGGACGCGTCCGGAATCCGGCTTTGCTTCTTTGCCTGCCCGCTCGTCGCGACGCTGCGGAGCGGCAGGCCGCACGCCGGCATCGTCTCCATGCGCGTCAAGGACGGGCACAGGCATTGGGTCACGACGTCTGTCTCACCTGTGCTGGACGACCGGGGCAAGGTGGTCGGCGCGATCGAGAAATTTGCCCCCTCTCGCGCTCCCTGGGTCCTGGCGGAGCGCGAACTGGCCGAGGCAACCAGCTGACGCCGCGGACAAGAGCGGCGGGCAGGGGAGGCCCGGCCCGGCTTCTGGGCTGATTTGCCGCGACATTTTCCTGCTCTCACGCACGACAGCGCCTTGCGCTCCTTCGAAGCAGGCGTTCGACTGGCACGACATGGGTCATGTGGTCAAAACAAAAGGCGTCCAAACGGAGTAGACTGGTCCAAAAGACCCGTCCGTTTGGATGCTCTTTGTTATAATCGGCGATACCGATGTCATGTGCGGGGGGTCCTCGATGCCTACGAGGGTGGTCGTCCGCGTTCTCGGGATCTGCGTCGCCGCAGCCCTGGCGGTAGGGTTCGCGGCCGCGCGCGCAGGCGTCGCGACGCCTCCTGCGCAGGTGCATCTCGCGTCGTACGTCGATCGCGGCACAAATCTCGGCGGCAGACCGGCGCCCGATTTTACCCTGCAGGACCAGTTCGGGCGCACGGTGAGCCTCTCCGACTGGCGCGGCAAGGTGGTCGTGCTCGCGTTCGTCGATGACCACTGCACGACGATTTGTCCCTTGACGACCCAGTCGATGGAGCTGGCGCTTCGCCTGCTCGGCCCGGCCGCGGCGCGCGTCGAACTGCTCGGCGTCGATGCCAATCCGCAGTTCGCGAGTGTGGCGGATGTCCGCGCCTACTCCATGCAGCACGACCTCGTGCGCAATTGGGACTTCCTCACGGGCTCCCCCAATGCGCTCAAGGCGGTCTGGTCCAAGTACGGCATCGCCGTGCAGATCACCAAGGGCCAGATCGACCACACCCCCGCGCTTTACGTCATCGACCGCCAGGGACGTGAGCGGCGGATCTATCTGACGGCGTCGCAGTATGCCGGCGTCGATCAGGAGGCATATGTGCTCGCGCGGGAAGTGGCGTCGCTCCTGCCGGGTGAGGTGCGCGTCGCGCCGCCCACGGGCGATGTGGCGGCCGTGTCGCCGCACCGCGCCGCGAGCCTGCCGCTCGCATCGGGCGGACAGCTGGCGATCGGACCGGGACACCCTCGCCTCTATCTCTTCCTTGACGCATGGGCCCCCGCGGTGGCGCAGCAGCTGCCGCTCGCGGCCCGGTACGAGGGCATCGCGAAGGCACAGGGCCTCACGCCGCTGGTGCTCGTCGACGTACGCGATGCGGAGCCGACGCCCACGGCCTTGCCGCAGCTGCTCGAGTCGCTGCCTGGAACGGCCAGTCTGCCGCTCGCCATAGATCAGCTGGGGCGCGTCGCCGACGGCTACGGCGTAGCGGACATTCCCTGGTACGCTCTGACCGACCGATCGGGCAAGGTGGTCTGGTCCCACGACGGCTGGCTTGCGCCTTCGGCCCTCGCCGAGGCGGTGCGCAAGGCAGGATCCTGATCCGAAGGAGCGGGAGGTGCGGCGGCGATGCCAGCGAGCCTGATCCACCTGAGTCTCTGGCAGTGGCTTGAGCCCTATGTCTTCCTATCGCTGCTGCCGTTTGCGGCGGCCTATCTCTGGGCCATCTCTCCCTCTGGGCGACGCCACTTCAAGGGAGCGCGACCGGTGCCCCGCTGGCAGGTGTGGACCTTCCTCATCGCCATCTTCACGATCTATCTCGGCTTCGGCGGGCCGCTCGACGTGCTGGCGGACGGTTACCTCTTCAGTGCACACATGCTGCAGCACACGCTCGAGACCATGCTGGCGGCGCCGCTCCTGATCGTCTCGCTTCCTGCATGGCTGCTCGACCCCGTGCTCGACCACCGCCTGTTTGGCGGTCTCCTGCGCTTCTTTACGCGCCCCATCGCGGGCGCGACCTTCTTCGCCATCGTCTTCTGCGTGAGTCTTTGGCCGCCTGTGTACGACCTCTATGAGGAGCAGGCCAGCCTGCACTTTCTCATGCACGGGCTGCTCCTCGTCTCAGCGATCGCCATGTGGTGGCCCGTCTGGAGCCCGACCGACCGCCTGCCGCGCCTCAGGCCGCTCATGCGCTGCCTCTACATCTTTCTCGACACGCTGCCCATGATCGCGCCGCTCGCGATGGTGATGCTGCAGACCCAGCCGATCTACCCCTACTACGACCACACGCCGCGGCTCTTCGGCCTCACCCAGCTCGGAGACCAGCAGCTCGGCGCGGCGCTGATGTTCACCCTGATGCACACGGCGTACATCGTGGCCTTCCTCGTGGCGTTCTTCCAGTGGTCGCGACAGGAGCGCCGCGAGCGGCCGGAACTGCGCGTCATCCGGCCCCGCGGCGAGAGCCTGCGGCAGGAGGCGACGCGCTGAGGGCATAAGCGCCAAGGACGGGCGGCTCTGGCTCGAGCCAGAGCCGCCTGCTGCGCTTCCCCTCAGGCGGCCCTTTGCAGGCCGCGCTCGATCTCCCAGAGCCAGGCCCAGAGGCGCCCGAGACCGTAGAAGACAGCCGTCACCGCGGCGACGAAGAACCCGACCGGCAGGCCTGTGTCGTAGGCGAAGATGAGAGAGAACCAGATGCTGAACACCCCGATCAGCACCGCGATCGCGAGCGACCTGCCGGGGCTGCGGCCGAAGTAGGCCGCGGCCGCAGCCGGACCCACCATCAGGCTGAAGGAGAGCAGGGCCCCGACGACGGGCACCGCTGCCGTGGCCGCCAGGGCCAAAAGGAGCAGGAAGAGGATCTCCATGCGCCGGCGCGGCACGCCCCTGGCCTCCGCCACGTCGGGCGCCACGGACGTCCAGAGCAGCGGCCGGTAAAGGAGAGCCGTCCCAAGGAGCGTGAGAAGCAGAAGGGCGAGGATGCCGAGCACGTCCCCTTGGCTGATGCCGACGATCTGACCGAAGAGCAGCGCATAGACTTCCGGCGCGTAGGCGCCACCCAGCGTGAGGAAGAGCGAGCCGAGGCCGAGCGCCGCCATGAGTACGAGGGCCGTCGTCTGTCCCTGGTCCCGTCGGGAGCTGAGGGCCGCGATGCCGAGCGAGCTCAGGACGGAGAAGATGGCGAGGCCCACGAGCGTGTCACCGCCCGCGAGGACGGCGCCTGCCGCGCCGGCGAAGCTCGCGCGCGGCACCGCGTGCGCCGCGAACGATGCGCCGCGCAGGACGACGAAGAAGCCGACGCAGGCAGACAGCACCGCAACCGCTGTGCCCGCGATCCAGGCGTTCTGCATGAAGGAAGCGGAGAAGAGTCCGGGCGGGAAGAGCGTCTCAAGGATCCCCATCAAGCCGCCTCCCTTGGCGCGTCGCTGCGGGAGGCGCGCTTTGCCGGGCCGATGCGCGCCAAGAGATACTCGAGCAGCACGAGCATGACGATGAAGAAACTCACGGGCCAACCGCGATGTGCCCCGGACCAGAAATAGCTCTGGTAGGCGAGCGCGATGCCGAGCCAGACGGTGACGAGGCCGAGCAGCGCGGCCACCGCCGCCGCCTGGCCGATGTGGCGCGTCCAGCGGACGGCCGCCGCGGCCGGACCGATCAGGAGCGCGGTGCTAAGGAGCGCCCCCGCGACCAAGGCGGACTCCTCGACGGCGATGGCGAGCGCCAGCATGAAGAGGATGCCGACGCCCTGGAGCGGCACGCCGCGGGCCCTCGCCGCCTGGGGATGCACTGAGGCGAACACGAGCGGGCGGTAGAGGAAGCCGAGGAGGAGGAGCGCCAGGAGCGAGAAGAGCGCAACCGGCAGCGTGACGGCGGGGTCGACCGTGAAGATCGAGCCGAAGAGGATTGCGACCGGGCCGCCGGTCGCGCTGATGCGCTGGGTCATGAAGTAGAGGAGAAGCGAGCCTACGCCGAGCAGGAACGACAGCACGATGCCGGTGGCGATGTCCCGCTCGCGGGCGCGCTCGCCCAGACGCTCGATCGCGAGGCCGCCCAGGACGCCCACGCCTATGAAGCCGTAGAGGGCGGGCACCCCGCCGAGGTAGGCGGCGGCTGCGCCGGTCGTGCCGATGTCGCCCAGGGCATGGCCCGCGAAGCTCTGGCCGCGCACGACGACGAATACCCCGACCACGCCGGAGGTGACGGCCACAAGGCTGCCGATGAGAAGCGCCGTGCCGACGGCCGGCGCCGCGAGAAGCTCGGTGATGAAGGCGAGCATGTCCGTGCCTCCTAGCCGTCGCAGGTGCTGCAGGTGAGGGATTCCGAGTCCGTGCCGCCCACGACGAGGATGCGCCCGTGCACGCGCACGACATCGACGTGATGGCCGTAGAGCTGCGACAGGACGTCGCCGCGCACCACCTCGTCGACGGTGCCGAGCGCGGCCTGGCCGCGCGCCAGATAGAGGATGCGATCCATGACGGGGAGGAGCGGGTTCATGTCGTGCGTCACCAGAACGACCGTGACGCCCCGCTCGTGCGCGACGCGACCGACCAGGTCCACCACATCGTCCTGGCTGCGCAAGTCGAGGTTCGCCAAGGGCTCGTCGAGGAGAACCATGCGCGGCTGCGCGATCAGGGCCTGGGCCACGAGCAGCCGCTGCAGCTCGCCGCCCGAGAGGCGGCCGATGGGCTGGTCGGCGTAGCGCTCTGCGTCGACCCAGCTGAGCGCCTCATCGATCCTCCCTCGCCTCTGCCTGCCGCCGAGCGAGAACCCCCAGCGGGCGCCGTCGAGCCCTAGCGCCACAAGGTCCCTGGCCCTCAGCGGCAGATCCGGGTCCGGTGAGAAGCTTTGCGGCACATAGCCGACGAGCGAGCGGGCATCGCGGACGTCGCGCCCTGCGATGCGCACCTGGCCCTCGTCGGGGCGGACGAGGCCGAGGATCACCTTGAGGAGGGTCGTCTTGCCTGCGCCGTTGGCGCCGATCACGCCCACGAACTCGCCGGGCCGCACCCTGAGGTCGATATCCTGCAGCACGGCGCGGCCGCCGAGACGCACGCGCAGGCCTGAGAGCTCGAGGACCGCGTCCTCGCGTTCCAGCTCGGCATTGAGACTGCTCATGGGGCCAGCACCTCCGATGTATGCTTCGTGATCGCCATCTCGAGAGCGTTCGTCTCGGCGAGCATCCACCTCTGATAGTCGAAGCCCCTCGGCATCGTCTCGTAGACGCCCACCACAGGGACGTGATGCTGCTTTGCGAGGGTCAGGAGCGAGGCGGTGGTCGGGTCGACCGCCTGGAAGTTGTAGACGAACACCGCGACCTCACGGCGCGTGAGCATGGCCTCCATGGTGGCGACGTCCTGCGGGGAAGGGTCCTCGCCGTTCATGACAGCCGCCTGGAACGTCCACGGCGTTGCGATGTCGAGGCCCGCCGCCTGCAGCAGGTAGTCCGCGACGGGTTCCACGACCGCCACCTTGGTGCCCTGGGCCGTAGTCTTGAGATGCTGTATGGCCTTCTGCCACGCGGCCAGGGAGCGGTCGAAGAGGGAGAGCCGCGCCTGGAAGTAGCTGCGGTGACTGGGGCGGAGATGGCTGAGCGCCTTGGCGATGCGGCCCGCAACCGCCTGCATCGTGCCTGGCCGGTACCAGAGGTGGGGATTGGGCGTCGTGCTGGGGGCGCCGACGATCGCGGCCGCCGTCAGGACGATGCGCTGCGGGTTTGGCGACGCGGCCTCCAGGCTCTGCATGAAACTGTCGTAGCCGAGCCCGTTCTGGACGACGAGCGATGCCTTCGCCACCTCCGTCGCGTCGACGGTGCTCGCCTCGAAGGTGTGGGGGTCGGTGTTCGGGTTCGACATGATGCCGACCGCGTGCACGTAGCGACCACCGATCGCGGCGAGCACGCTGGCGTACTCGTTTTCCGCGCCGACGACGAGCATCGTGTGCCCGGTATCCGAGCGCGCGGCGAGCGGGTGCCGGAACGCGAGCACGAAGGCCGTGGCGAGAAGCGCAAGGATGACGACGAGACTCCCCACCACCAGAACCGGACGCCTTCTCATCGCGATGGCTCCTCGGTGTGCTCACGGCAGGCGGGGCAGACGCCGAAAACCTGCAGGACGTGATGCTCCATGCGAAAGCCGATCCGCTCCACGGCCCGGGCGACGGCACGATCGTCCTCGAGGCTGAATGTCGCCGTTTGGCCGCATACCGTGCAGGTGACGTGATGGTGATGCTCTCGGGCGAGGCAGAGCGTATAGAGTTCGCCGTCCGGACCGTGCAGGCGCTCGACGAGGCCGCTGCCGCGCAGGAGCTGCAGCAGGCGGAAGACCGACGCCCTGCCGATGTGCGGATCCCGCCCGGCCACCCGCTCGGTGAGCTCGGTCGCGGTGAACGGCCGGCCCATGCCCGCCACGACCTCGAGCATCGTGCGCCTGGGCAGGGTATGGCGGAGTCCTTGCGCGTCCAGGGCGCGCTCCATGAGATCGAGCGCGACCGACCCGAACGCGGTATCTTCGCTGGTCACGGGACCACCTCTAACTGAGACTGAGTATCAACACTGATAATGTGTATCAATTAGGTGCGTCCCGTCAAGAGTCTTCCCGCAGCGGCCGACACATTGCGTCGGTAGCGATGGAGCCGCGAAACCGCCGAAGGACAGAGCGAGGGTCCCGGGCGCCTACCCGGGACCCTCGCACTTTTCGGGCTGGGGGAACGGCGGCGGGCAGTCACTTCGTAGCTGGCCCGCTGCGCGTGAAAGCCCGAGCGCGCCATGGGACCCGACGTCACGGGGCGGAGCGCCGAACTCCTTTCAGTCGTCGCCCGCCTGCTGCATGTGCATGCGCTTCATGAACCATGCGGTCAGCGCGTCGTTCACGGCGTCGTTTGCCTCGTTCGTGTGAGCTTCGGCGTGCCAGTGCGCCGCCTGCGTCGCTGCAAGCTTCTTCTCCTGGAAGAAAGCCGTCACGGGACACTTCTCGAGCGGCAGGGCGTGTCCGTACTTCCAGTGCTGGGCCAGGGCGCCGAGATAGGTATGGGCGTGGCCCGGCTCGACGGACAGGCGGAACCGGCGGGACCAGGACAGGAGATCCTCGGCGGGCATCGGGCGAGCGAGTCCGTACCCCTGGCCGTACGTGGCACCCAGAAGCGACGCCACTTCGATCATGCCGCGGCTCTCGAGCCCCTCGACCACGACGTCGCGGCCCAGCCGCCGGCCCATCTCGATCAGCGCATCCATCACGGCGAGCGTCAGCTTCGGCTCGTCGCGCAGTCTGCGGAGGAGTCCCTGGTCGATCTTGATCGTCTGGCACGGCAGCGTCGAGAGGCGCCTGAGGCTGCTGTAGCCAGCCCCCAGGTCGTCGATGGCGAGGTTGACGCCCATGGCCGTGAGACGCGCGATGGCGGCGTCCCGGGCGGCCTCGTCAATCAAGGTGGTCTCGAGAAGCTCAAGCGTCAGGCGGCCTGGAGCGATGTCGTGCTGCGCCAGGGCATCGGCCACCCAGCGATCGCACTCGGGGAGCAGCAGGGTGGAGGGCGGCAGGTTGACCGATGTCTCGAGGTCGATGCCTTGTGCCGACCAAATTGGGAGATAGCCGAGAGCCTGGTCCAGGCCCTGACGAAACAGCCGCGCCAGTTCGGCATCGCCCAGGAGCGGCAGGAAGTCGGCGGGAGACAGGATGCGCCCATCCGGCTGGATGAGGCGGGCCAGCGCCTCCACCCTGACGAGGCTGCCGCTTCTGAGATCGACGACGGGCTGCACGAACATCTTGAGACCGCCCGAGAAGAGGCGTTCGCGGTAGGTGCGCGCGAGGTCGTGCGGAATGGCCGCGGCACTTGCCGGCAGCGCGGCCCGGCGCCAGAGCTCTTCCCAACGCTGCCCGACGGACTGTGCGAACTGGTGCATGGCGGCGGACTCGAACTGGCCGGGATGCTGGCCGAAGAGGCAGACGCCGCCTGCCACGTGGCCTTCGGCGTCGAGCACCGGCACCGCCAGCATGCTGCGCACGCCGACCGTGCGGGCCATGTCCCGCCAAGTGGAGCGGCGCGGGTCATCGCTGAAGTTCCGCACCGTGATGATCTGTCCATCACGCCACGCCTGCACGGTGGCACCGGGGCTCGCGCCGGCGTCCTGCATGAGTTGCGCCTGGGCGTCAGGCTCTTGCAGCAGCAGCTCCGTCTTCTCCGCCGCAGGGCCGGCGCTGTGTTCCACCGTGAAGATACCGTCCGCGTTGAGCCGCAGCAGGAGCGCAGCTGCCATGCCAGGCAGGTTGCCCATGGCTTCGAGCTCGCTGCGCAGGCTGTCCACCCAGAGCGTGCGACTTTCCGGCAGCGGCACCGAGAGCGCGTCGAGATAGGCCGACGAGATGTGCTGCATCGAGCGCAGTTCGCCTTCGAGGTAGTCTTGCAGCCGGCGCTCCGCGACGAGAAGAAGCCGGTAGCGCTGCTGGGCAGACAGGAGCGTCTGGTTGAAATGGTCGGTCAGACCCTCGCGGTAGAGCGCCATGGCGCGGGAGAGCATGGCGGCGTCGACTCCCACGAGGGCGTGGATCTCGCCCAGGCGCACGGCTCGGCTCTGGATGGCGACGCGTGTCGTGGACGGCTGGAAAAGCATGTCCATGAGATCGCCCTGCATCCGCCGGTGCCGCTCTCTGGTCGCGGTCGAGAGACCCGCCAAGATAGGTGCCGCTTCCTCGCCGCTCGCGATGCGCTGTTCGAACGCGAGGGAGAAATCCCGGGCGCTGTTGCGGAAGAGATCCTGCGCCTGCGCTAGCATGGCCGCCGCCTCGGCGTCGTAGGCGTCGATTTCCGTTTCTATCACCGGTTTGATGTCAGACTGGTCCGACGCCAGCTGCCACCACTGGGACCTGTCGTGCTTGTGGGCCTTGAGCTGGAACAGCACCTCGTCCGCCTTGCGCAGAAGGACATCGCCGTCGGTAGCGTCACTGGGGAAGACGGCGAGCCCCAGGCTCATCTCGAGCATGAAGCGCTGTCCTGGCACTGGCTCGAGCGGCTCCTCGACGACGGCATGCAGGCGGCGCAAAGCTACCTGAAGCGGTTCTTCCGCCAAGGGTAGCGCAAAGTCCTCAAGCAGGATGACGAACTAGTCCCCGCCCAGGCGGGCGACGAACTCGGAACTCCGCACCTGCTCGCGCAGTCGCTGCGCGAACGCGGTCAGGGCCTGATCGCCGGCTTCGTGCCCCAGGGCGCCGTTGACGTTCTTGAAGTCGTC
>JAJYNV010000033.1 GCA_021786135.1 Bacillota bacterium | reverse complement strand
CAGGTGAGCGCCGTCAGGATCTTAGCATCCATAGCCTCCATGCCCGTACCACCTTTGGATCAATGGTATGAAGACATTATAGCCTAGTTATCGAAATGGACCAACGAGAGATCAGGGGTGGCGCATCCTGGCGGGCCCAGATTCCCTGCGTTACGCTGGAGATAGGTGATGGACATGCGCGCCGGGGTCCTGACAGCGCTGCTAGGTCTCCTCCTCGCGGGTTGCTCTGCCACACAGGTGGAGCCTGTGACGCCATTCGCGGTCCGACAGGCGAGAGCGGCGGTGGTGAACGCAGAGCCGTCGCAGATCTCGCTTCAGGCGATGCAGTTCCTCTCGCCCGAGGTGGGATTCATGGCGGTCACCGCCACGCCCTGGCCGCGTCCCCTGGGCAGCCAGGGCGTCGCAGCGCCTACCCTGCTCGCAACGGTCAACGGGGGCGGCAACTGGCTCCGCCATCTGCTTCCCCAGGGGCTGAGCGTGACGGATATCGACTTCAGGAGCAGCGCCACGGGCTTTCTGGTCGGCAAGACCAAGGGGAAGGCCGAACTCTGGGCGACCGCGGATAGCGGTCGAACCTGGCAGCTTCGCGCGACTGAGCCCCTCAGCGTCAAGCCCTACCGCCAGAGCCTCGACACGGTGTCCGTCGGCGCGGATGGCTCGGGCTATGCGCTTCTCGACGGCATGCTCCTGCGGACGGCGGATGGCGGCTGGGAGTGGCGGCGGGGGGTTCTGCCAGCTCGCGTGAACGATGTTCTCTTCCTTTCGCCCACGGCCGGAGTGGCTATCTCCGACCGCACGATCTGGCGCACGGCCGATGCCGGCCAGAACTGGCAGGCGGTCTGGCGCCTCCCTTCGTCCCTCTCCATAGCCGATACCTACTTCCTATCGCGTCAGCAGATCGACGTTCCCTATGGGCTCACCGACGCGCAGCCCACCGGCGTCAACCTCCTTGCCGCGTCGGGGTCAACCGTTTGGGCTGTGTTCAACGAAGGTTCCGGCTGCGCCATGCCCCACTGCGCGAGCGACCTCGTACTGAGCCAGGATGGCGGTAGGCACTGGCGGCTCAAGACCGCGCAAGCCCTGTCCTCCCCGGCGCGGGCTTCGGGACCGGTGCCCGTCGTGACGGGGCTCGCCGCGTCGCCCACTGGCGCCTTCGCCGTGGCGGAGTCCGGGAGCGACATCATGTTCGTTCCGCCTGCCGGTGAGGCCGAGAATGTGCTCGCACCGGCACCGGGCGTGGACATAGCGGCCATGACGTTCGACGGGCAGGGTGGCATCTTTGTCGCGGACAGCGGCGCGCACCTCTTTCGAAGGTCTCTGCGGGCCACGTCCTTCTCTCCGGTTTGGCCACCGCTCGTGCCGACACTCGGGATCCAGTTCGTCAGCCGTCGGGCCGGATACGGCCTGACGGTGGTGGCGGGGCGCTACAGCCTGCTCGCGACGCACGACGGAGGTCGCTCGTGGTGTATGGCCCACACCTTCGCCGCCGGCGTCACGCCATCGGGTTTTGCTTTCACCCGGGCGGGGGTGGGTTATCTCTTTGCCACGGACCAGTCCAGGCCCAATGCGATCCCTGGGCAGGTGCTGCGGACGGGTGATGCCGGAAAGACCTGGCGCACGGTCTATGGGATCGGCGACGCAGCGGCCTGGATCGCCCGCGTGAATCTCCAGACATTCGGCCGGAACGAAGTGCTGCAGGGACTGCCGCGGGTCCGGCTGAGCCGCAGTGGCGGCAAGGACTGGCGCACGACAGGCGGGCTGCCGTTCTCCGGGCCGCAGGCCATGCTGGCCACATGGTTCCTCTCGCCCCGCGTGGGTTGGGCTCTCGACGCCCCGACGGGCGCCCTCTACCGCACAACGAGCGGCGGGGCCCGCTGGCGCAAGGTAGGCAGGCTGCCCGCTTCCACGTTTGCCGCCATCGACTTTGTCAACGGGCGCGACGGCTGGGTCGTGGAGCCGCAAAGCATGGGAGCGCAACTGCTCCTGCGCACGACGGACGGCGGCACGACGTGGCGCGAAGCGGCCCTGCCGCAGAATACGGGCCTTGCGTTCTACGGACTCCCTGACCGCACGCTGAGCTTCGTAAGTCCCGAGGTCGGGTACCTCTGCACCAATTCCGGGGTCTACAAGACAACCGACGGCGGTCGCATCTGGTCGCTTGTGCGGTGACCTCTCGGACGACCGCCCAGGGGCGCCATGCACGTCGGCGGGGGAGCCGGTCTGGAAGCGGAGACTGGGCGGTGGTATGCTACTTTAAATACGCCGATTGGGGAGGCTTCGCTCAGTGGGGGCGGACAAGGTTCTCCGCGAAGGGTTGACGTTCGACGACGTGCTTCTGATTCCGGCGCATTCGTCGGTGGTGCCGAACGATGTCGAGACGAAGACGCGCCTCACGCGGCGGCTCAACCTGAACATCCCGATTCTTTCGGCCGGCATGGACACGGTCACGGAGTCGCGCATGGCGATCGCGATGGCGCGCGAGGGCGGCATCGGCGTCATCCACAAGAACATGACGATCGACGTCCAGGCGGGCGAAGTGGACAAGGTGAAGCGCTCTGAGAACGGCGTGATCCTGGACCCCATCTTCC
>JAJYNV010000153.1 GCA_021786135.1 Bacillota bacterium | reverse complement strand
CCGAGATTCTCAGGGGCTACGCGGCACCAGGCTACTCGTCAGAGATCTACCACTTCTTCAGGGCCGAGGACCTCGTTCCCTCCCGCCTGCCCGGCGACGTGGACGAAGACATCGCTCTCGTCCGCATGCCCCTGCGCGAAGCGGTCGCGATGGCGAGGGCAGGGCAGTTGGGCGATGTGAAAACGGCGCTCGGCCTCCTTCTGCTGTGATCCTGGCGGACACCCATATCCACCTGGGGCTCAGCCGGCGGGGCGAGCCGGTGAAGGTGAGCGCTTCGCGCAACCTCACCCTCGCGGCCGTGCCAGGCATCTTGCAGGCCTACGGGGCCGATCTCGGCGCCGTTGTGGATCTCGGCACGTCGCGCGGGCTCCGGGACCTCGAGGAAGGCTTGGCCAAAGGAGAATTGCGCGAAGCGGAGGACGGCGCATTCGTGGCGCCTGTCGGGAGCCGCATTCTGGGTGCGCTGGAGGCCGAGTTCCGCCTGGGGGAGAGTGGGCCGTTTCATCTCCTGGCCTATGCGCCGGGACTGGACGGCCTACGCGAGGTAGAGCGCCTTTACCGGGCTTCTGTCAGAAACTCCGGGCTCTCGACGCAGCGGATGCACCTCGCACCAGAGGAGTTTCGCCGCGGCGTCGAGGCGGCCGGCGGCGTACTGGTGGTCGCCCACGCCTTTACGCCACACCGCGGCCTCTTTGGTGTCGGCCTGACGCTGGACGATGCGTTCGAAAGACCCCAAGGGATAGGGATCGAACTCGGCCTGTCGGCGGACGTTGCGATCGTGCGCCATGTGGGAGCCGTTGGCGATCTCGGGCTCATGGGCGGATCGGATGCGCACGGACCCGATACCGTGGGGCGCGAGCTCAATGCTGTGCCGGGCAGTGATGCGGGGTTCTCGGTGATGCGCCGTCTGGTGGCGGGGGAGGCGGCCACGATCTTCGGCATGAACCCCGCCTTCGGCAAGTACCATCGCACCTTCTGCCCTGTGTGCGGTGCCGTCGTCACCGGCGACCCGCCTCAGTTCAGCTGTCCGCGTGACGGGACCCACCGCGTGGTGGCCGGTGTGCTCGACCGCGCCATGGCGATGGCGCCGCCCAAGGTCTCGAGGAACTATCCGGACTACGTCTATCAGCTCCCCCTCAGCCTCCTGCCGGGGGTTGGGCCTGCTGCGCGCAGACGTCTCACAACAGCGTTTGCGGGTGTGCACCAGGCGCTGCACGAGGCGAGCGCCGCGGAGCTCGATGCGATCCTGGGGCCAGATCTGGCCCGTACCATCCTCGCCATGCGTGCAGGCGAACCGCCCCAAACGGTTGGCGGCGGCGGACACTGGGGTAAGGCGAGGGCATGACCGCGCCGACCAGCGCGGGCTACGCCACCCGGTGCGCCGGACGCCGGGGAGAGCGGGGAAGGTCAAGGCGCCGCAGTCCCATCCGGAGACTGCGGCGCCTTGACTGCAGATCCAGCGTGGTGACCTCGAGACAGGTGCTCAGGGAAGCTCTGCCAAGCGTTGGCCACTCGAGGCAACCACTTCGTTGCCGCCACGGCGGATCGCCTTCACCATCGCGTGGTCGGCCGCGTCGAGCAGACTGCCGAGCGACGCGCCATCGTCCGGGAGGGTGGCGACACCTACGCTGACGCTGAGAGGGCGTCCGCCCTTGAGCTGCAAGCGTCCGATGTCCGCTCGCAGGCGCTCTGCGACCAGAAGCGCACCCACCTTGGTCGTCTCGGGCAGGACGAAGAGGAACTCGCCAGCCTCTCGCCGCCCAAGAACGTCCTCCTTGCGGCAGCTCTGGTGCAGGAGACGTGCAGCCATGCGCAGCGCCTCGTCCGCCAGCGCGCGTTCCTCGAGACAGAGTTCGGCATACGGGTCCAGGTTGAGGGCGATGACGGCCAGGGGACGGCTGTGGCGAGAGGCGCGCGAAAACTCCCGTTCCGCCGCATCTTCAAGCGCCCGGCGATTCGCCAGCCCCGTGACGTAGTCGGTCAGGGCGAGGTGCAGCACGTCGTCTACCTGCTGCACCCGCTGGACGGTGAAGGCCGCGAGGAGGGCAAAGGCCTCGAGGGTGTGGCGCTGGTCCATGGTAAAGGCGTCGGGGTCCCTCGCAGCTACCTGCAGTACGCCGTAGGTCTGGTCTTCCACCCGGAGCGGCAGGGCGAACTCGGAGCGCATCTGAAGACCCATCGACGCCTGCGCAGCGTCGCCGGACATGGCGTCGATGCCCTCGGCACGCCCGTTCTCACTCTGCCGCGTGCTCGACGGTCCCCGCTGCGCTACCACCTTCAGCCCGTCGCCTGACGCATCCTGAAGCAGAATGGCGCAACTCGTGTCCCCGCTGTCCTCGCGCACGCCCTCAGCGATGGCATCGAGAGCGGAGCCGAGGTCGCGAGCCCGCAAGACCTCGCTGCAGAGTCGGGCGAAGCGCAGGAGCCGCTCGCCGCCATCCAGGAGCGGTGGCGGACTCGCTGTCGCCACCGGCAGCTGGATCCCTTCCTCGAAGGTGGCCGGCCGTGCCCGGCGCAGATGTTCGGGCAGACGCTCGAGCGCATCCACAACCTGGGGATCGAACTGCTTGCCGCGATGACGCCGCAGTTCGGACATTGCGTCCG
>JAJYNV010000278.1 GCA_021786135.1 Bacillota bacterium | reverse complement strand
GCCCTCGCCGGCATCTCCTTCCCGAACTTCTGGCTCGGCATCATGCTGATCACCATCTTCTCGGTCGCCCTGCGCTGGTTGCCGGCCTCGGGGTACGGCACGTGGCAGTCGCTCGTGTTGCCAGCCCTGACGCTGGGCCTGATCCTCTCGGGTATCCAGAGCCGCCTCGTGCGCTCGAGCATGCTTGAGGTGCTGCGCCACGACTACGTGCGCACGGCCCGCGCCAAGGGACTCAAGGAGCGGGCAGTGATCCTTCGCCACGCGCTGCGCAACGCCCTCATCCCGGTTGTCACCTACATGGGCTCCACCTTCGGTGCGCTGCTGGGGGGCATCGTCTTCGTCGAGGTGGTGTTCTCCTGGCCCGGCATCGGCAGTCTCGCCTACCAGGCCGTGGAACAGCGGGACTTTCCGCTCGTCCAGGGCATCGTTGTGGTGACGGCCTCCCTACTGGTGCTGATGAACCTCGTCGTGGACCTCACCTACCTCCTGCTGGACCCGCAGATCCACCTCGAGTAGGGGGGAAGGCATGATCGCGCCTCAAAGCTCCGAAAGCTCCCTGCCCGAGACTGGGCCAAGCAAGAGCCGCCGGCTCGTGCGGCTGTTCTTGAGGAACCCCGGTGCCATCATCGGCGCTCTGTTCGTGCTCTTTACCCTGCTTGCCACTCTGTTCGGACCTCTCCTCGAGCCGCACGCGGCGACGGCGATCAATCTCAACCACGCTCTCGTGCCGCCGGTCTTCGAGCACGGCGGGTCCGCCGCATATCCGCTGGGCAGCGATTACCTGGGGCGCAATCTCTTCGGCATGATCGTGTCCGGGACGCGCATCTCGGTCGATCTGGCTGTCCTCGCCGTGATCTGCTCCATGGCTGTCGGCACACTGATCGGGCTCTATAGCGGCTACGCGGGCGGATGGCTCGGGAACCTCCTGATGCGGCTCACGGACCTGCAGATGGCCTTCCCCTTCATCTTGATGGCCCTGACGCTGATGGCCATCTCCGGCCCCGGTCTCTGGAAAGTGGTCGTTGTCCTCGCGCTCTCGGGCTGGACGGACTATGCGCGCATCGTGCGCAGCCAGACGCTGCAGCAGCGGCACATGCTCTATGTCAACGCGGCGCAGGCCAGCGGAGCGTCGCGCGCCAGGGTCATCTTCCGGCACATCCTGCCCAACATCTCGGACTCCGTCATAGTCCTCGCGACGATGAACATAGCGGTGAACATCCTGCTGGAGGCCGGCCTCGCCTTCCTGGGACTCGGCATCAGTCCTTCGACGCCGTCCTGGGGCTCGATGGTCGCCGACGGGCGGAACTACATCGAGACGGCATGGTGGCTCACCGTCTTCCCCGGTTTTGCCATCTTCTTCAGCGTCATGGGCTTCAATCTGCTTGGTGACTGGCTGCGAGACGTGAACGACCCGTCGCACGGGCACTGAACCGGGAGGGACGGAGCGTGGAGAGCCGGATTCTGGACTCCCTCTTGCCATGCCTCGGAGGGGACCCTGTCGACATCGCACTCCTTGCCGACGACCGGGCGACGGGCGACGCGCTGCTTGGCCTGCCGGACTGGTTTGCCGCCCTCGCGCAGCAAAGGCAGGCGGTGCGGCGGTTCGCCTTTGCCGTCGATGAGGCAGGGCCCCTCCTCGAGCTTGTGCCGATGGCCCAGGGGCCCGCCGCGACCCTCCTGGCGCTCGGTCCGGGCCGCTACCGCCTCGCCTGGACGGAGCCAGCCGCCGCGACGGCGCTCGCTCGCTCGCTCGCGGTCGCCCAGGTGCCTGCAGGAGCGTATTCGGTTACCTGGTCGCCCGGGGTGCTTCATGTCCAGCTGGCGTCGGGCGGGGAGGTGTCCCTGCGGCCAGAGGAGCAGGAAGAGAAGCCTCCCGTCGCACTGGCGGACATCCTCTCCCTGATTCCGGGCCAGGGCGGGATGCCTCCTGGTGTCAGCGTGCCGCGGGACGTCGCCGCGGACTGGGTTCT
Source organism: Bacillota bacterium (assembly GCA_021786135.1). Classification (GTDB taxonomy): domain Bacteria; phylum Bacillota; class Sulfobacillia; order JAJZYS01; family JAJYTV01; genus JAJZQO01. Next base: position 634 of record JAJYNV010000278.1, on the reverse strand, counting down.
GGCCTTCACCGCCTACGCGGTGCGCCTGGCCGTCTCGTGCGAAGGTCCCTTGCCGCTGCCCCTGCTCGTGCCCGCGGCGGCAGGACACGGCGGGCCACTCCTGGACCGGTACGCGGATGCCATCTGGATGGGCCCCGACGGGCGCCTTAGGCTCCCGGGCTGGAAGGCGGGCGTCGAGACATTGCGGGCCATGGCCGCACTGCCCACCTATCCCGAGCGGCCGATCAGGCTCCATCGCATCGCTCCGCCCAGGGCGGCGGACGAAGCGATCTACGAGCGCAGCTGGGAGATTCCTTGGGAGGGTGACCGGCTGCTCGCGTCTCTCGCAGGGCTCCTCAAAGAGACCGCCGCACCTCCCGGCCGCATCGAGCTCTTCGCCTCCGAAACCCTTGCCCTGCGCCAGGACATTGCGCGGAAGGCACAGCTCATCCTCAAGGAGCACGGTCTTCAGGACACGGAGCTCCTGCTGCGCTCGGGCTACAAGCAGGCCTATCACTGGGCTAGCGAGGAGGTCCTGCCCAGGCTGTCCGCCCTCGGGGCCGTGGACGTCGAATTCCGGGTGCCGCGCTTCTCGGGCGCCGCGGACGAGATTGGCGACGCCTGCAGTTGGGTGGCGGGCCTTGCGCCGGCGGAT
>JAJYNV010000039.1 GCA_021786135.1 Bacillota bacterium | reverse complement strand
CCACCAGAGCGGACAGTTCGTGCAGATCTCGCTCATGGGCATCGGTGAGGCGCCGATCTCGGTCAGTTCGGGTCCGAGCGAGGAACCGACGTTCGAGATGGTGGTGCGCCGCGTCGGCAACGTGACGGAGGCGCTCGAGCACCTCAGTGAGGGAGACACCGTCGGCGTGCGCGGCCCATACGGGACCTCGTTCCCGATGGCGGACCTGCGCCAGAAGGACATCCTCGTGGTGGCCGGCGGCATCGGCATCGTGCCCGTGCGGTCCGCAATCCAGGAAGTGCTCGCGCATCGCGCGGACTATGGCCGCCTCACGATCGCCTACGGCATGCGCGCGCCGCAGGACCGCCTCTTCGGCGACGAGATCGCAGCGTGGCAGAAGGAACCCGGTGTAACGGTGCTCGAGACGGTGGACCACCTCGAGGGACTCTGGCACGGCCAGGTCGGTCCGGTGACGACACTCCTCCCGAGCTGCGGCATCGAGCCGGCAAGAACCGCGGCGCTCGTCTGCGGACCGCCCGTGATGTACCGCTACGTACTCTCCGATCTCATCGCCATGGGCATGCGCACGGACGACATCTACGTCTCGCTCGAGCGGAAGATGAAGTGCGGTATCGGCAAGTGCGGCCACTGCCAGATTAACGGCGTCTACGTCTGCCAGGACGGCCCCGTCTTCACCTATGCGCAGGTGCGGAACCTGCCGGAGGCCTTGCAATGAAGAAGCCAAGGGTAGCCATCTTCGATTTCGCTGGCTGCGAGGGCTGCCAGCTCCAAATCGTCAACCTCGAGGAGGAACTCCTGAACGTCCTCGACATCGTGGACGTGGTCGAGTGGCGCGAGGGCATCTCTGAGAAGAGCCCCGAGTTCGACATCGCTCTCGTCGAGGGGGCGATCACGAGGCCCCAGGACGTACGGCGCCTCGAGCAGATCCGCGCCAGGGCCAAGGTGCTGGTGGCGCTCGGCGCCTGCGCGAGCCACGGCGGCGTAAACAAGCTGCGCCAGCGCATCGAGCTCGGCGCAGCGAAGCGCATCGTCTATGGCGCGTCCGCGCGCGAGGAGTTCCTCGCTTCAGGTCCCGTGCAGGCCATCGACGAGGTCGTGTCGGTCGACCTCCACATCGAGGGCTGCCCGATCGATCGCCAGGAGTTCACGAACATCCTGCGCACCCTGGTTCTCGGCGGTGAACCGCACACTCCGAACTTCCCCGTCTGCGTCGAGTGCAAGCGGGCGGGAAACCTCTGCCGCTACGAGCGGGGAGAGATCTGCCTCGGCCCCGTGACGCGGGGCGGCTGCGGTGCCCGCTGCCCGTCCTACGGCATGTGGTGCTACGGCTGCCGTGGCTCCGTCGACGAACCGAACATCCACGCCGCGCGCGCCGTGATGGAGCGCTACGGCAGGACCGTGCAGGAGCTTGAGGAGCGCCTCGCGCTCTTCGGCAGCCGCTAAGGAGGCCCACCATGACACAGCACATCGAGGTACACCACGTCACGCGCATCGAAGGACACGGCAGCATCGTCCTGGATGTGGACGAGGGCCGGATCGAGAAGATCGCCTGGCAGGTGCCCGAGGCGCCGCGTTTCTTCGAGGCGATGGTGCTCGGGAAGTCCTGGAAGGACATGCAGACCATCGTCAGTCGCATCTGCGGCATCTGTTCGATCAGCCACTCCCTGGCCTGCGTGAAGGGCGTCGAGGCGGCGCTGGGGTTCGAGGTGAGCCAACAGACGAATCGCCTGCGCCGCCTCGCTCACTACTCGGAACTGATGCAGAGCCACGTGCTCCATGTCGGCTACCTCGTCGCGCCGGACCTCCTGGGCCAGCCGTCGGTGGTGCCTCTCACCAAGAGCCACCCCGAACTCGTCGAACTCGTGGTCGGTCTGCACAAGCTGGCGAATCGCTGGTCCGATCTCATCACCGGGCGCACGACACACCCCATCACCCTGCAACCGGGCCGCATGACCCATCTGCCCCAGCCTGGCGACCTCGTGCAGCTGCAGCACGACCTGCAGTCTGCGAGGGAGGGCGTCTGGCGCCTGGGAGACGCCGTCGGCGGCTTGCTCGGCGGACTGCCCGACTTCGACCGGCCGACGGAATACGTGGCACTGGTGAACGGGCAGAAGTACGGGCTCTACGACGGCGAGATCGGCACGAGCGACGGCGAGGCCCTGCCTCTGGGTCGCTTCGAAGAGGCGTGCAACGAGTATGTCACCAAGGACTCGACAGCCAAGTGGGCCCGCTGGCACCGCGACGCCTACGCCGTCGGCGCCAGGGCGCGCTACAACCTGAGCGGCGCCTATCTCTCGCCGCTTGGGCGCAAGGTGGCGGATGCGCTCCATCTCGCGGAGCACAAGGACAATCCCTACTACAACACGGTGGCGCAGATCGCGGAACTCGGGCACCTGCTCGACGAGTCGGGCATCCTGATCGACAAGATCCTCGCCGCGGGGCTGAGGCCCGAGCGCCGGGACCTCGTGCCGCACGCCGGGGAAGGCGTGGGGTCTGTCGAGGCGCCGCGCGGCATCCTCTTCCACCGCTACGCCTTCGACGCCAAGGGGCGCTGCGAGGCGGCGAACCTCGTCATCCCGACGAACCAGAACCATGGCAACCTCCA
>JAJYNV010000211.1 GCA_021786135.1 Bacillota bacterium | reverse complement strand
AAGCCGGTGAAGCGGGCAGGGTCATAGCCGCCCTCGCGCAGTACATGCGGGTGCACCATGCCGCTTCCGAGCACCTCTATGAAACCGCTTCCCTTGCAGACGCGACAGCCAGACCCGTGGCAGAAGGGGCAACCCACGTCCAGTTCGGCCGAAGGTTCCGTGAAGGGGAAATAACTCGGCCTGAGACGCAGCGGGACGTCTGGACCGAAGAGCCGGCGCGCGAACTCGTAGAGCGTTGCCTTGAGGTGATGCATTCCGATGCCCTCGCCCACCGCGAGTCCCTCGATCTGGTGGAAGACCGGCGAATGTGTCACATCATCGTCGCGTCGGTAGACGCGACCCGGGCAGATGACGCGCAGTGGCGCCGGAGCATGGGCACGCATAGCCCGCACCTGCACCGGCGAAGTATGGGTGCGCAGGAGGAGCCCAGGCAGATCCTTGAGGTAGAAGGTGTCCTGCATCTCGCGTGCGGGGTGGTCCGCAGGGATGTTGAGGGCCTCGAAGTTGAGCTGCTCCGTCTCCACCTCGGGACCCTCCGCGATGGAGAAGCCGATCTCCCGCAGAACATGCACAAGTTCCGCCTGGGCCATGCGCAAGGGATGCGGGCCGCCGATCGCGCGCGGCCGGCCGGGCAGGGTCACGTCGATAGTCTCGCGCTCGAGCCTGCACCTGAGGCTTTCGTCCGCCAGGGCCTGCTCGCGCTGCGTCAGGACCGTCTCGAGCTCGTCGCGCAGACGGTTGAGTTCAAGTCCGAGATCGCGCCTCCGATCGGGCGGCGCGTCCTTGATGGAGCGCAAGGCGTCAACGATCGGTCCCTTGCGCCCGAGCCACGTCGTCCGCGCGGCCCCGAGATCCTCGAGGTCGCGTGCACCTCCGATCGCCCTGAGTGCCTGCTCCCTCAGTTCCGCCACACTGTCCTGCGCCATCTCGCACCCTCCATGCCATAGCAAATAAAAACGACCTCGCCCCTTGCTGGGGACGAAGTCCAAAGACTCCGCGGTACCACCCGCAGTTGGACCCGGAGGTCCCACTCGCACCGGGCCGCTACCCGGTTGTCCCGTTCACGGTGGACAGCCGCCGCCCCTACTGCTGCTTCAGGGCGGGACTCTGGAGTGAACTTCACGTCCGTGCCGCGCTGGGGCGCTCTCAACCGCGGCGCCCTTCCCTGTCGCGCAACACCTGGCCGCTACTCTCTCCGTCATCGCCTGTTTGACGCAAGTATAGGTTGGTCCGCAGGTGCTGTCAAAGCCTGCCGGGATAGGTGCGGCTGAGAAGCACAGCTGCGGCTTGAGCCACATTGAGCGACTCCGTGCCAGGGCGCATGGGGATCGATACGCGCTTCCCGATGTCGAGTCCGGTGCCCTGTCCCTCGCTGCCCAGCACCAGAACGCCCCGACCGGGCGGCGGCCAATCGCGTCCGAAGGGCGGCGCGTCCGCGGCTGCCACCCAGACTTGCCGCGGCTGCGTGCGCAGCGCGCCCTCAAGGTCGTCGAGCGCCGCCAAAGGCAGGTCGAGGAACGCGCCGGCGGCAGCGCGATAGGCACGGGTGGAGCTCGGACCTGCTCCTCCCTTGCGATACCACATCCCGCTCGCGCCGAACGCCCGCGCCGACCGCGCGATCGCGCCGAAGTTGAGTGGGTCCTGGACACCGTCGAGCACCACGAGCCACCCTTCGCCCTCAAGGCAGTCTCCCGGCGAAAACTCGGGCAGCACAATCACCGCGAGGACGCCTTGGTGCGAGGGACCGCTCTGGACGCGTTCCATCTCACCGTCCGCGATCTCGCGGGCATGCGGGTGGGAAGTCACCCTTGCAATCTCGGCCGCCGGCAATGGCCGGCCAAGAAGGCGAGGCGACCAGAGCAGAATCTCCAGCATGGCTCCTGACGCGATCGCTTCCACGACAAGTCGGGCGCCCTCGACGACAACGCGGCCGGTCACCCGGCCGCGTTGGATGTCGCGCAGTTGCGAGCGGATCGCCGCGCTGAGCACTGCCCTAGCGGACGAGGCTCGACTTCGCCGTCTCCACCAGCGCCGCGAACGCCTGCTGGTCCCGCACGGCGAGATCGGCCAGAAGCTTGCGGTTGATCTCGACGCCTGCGCGCCTGAGACCGTTCATGAACCGGCTGTAGCTGATGCCCTGAGCGCGGGTCGCGGCGTTGATACGCGCGATCCAGAGGCGCCGGAAGTCGCCCTTGCGCTCACGCCGGTGCTGGTAGGAGTACCAGAGGGCGTGCATGACGGCCTCGTTGGCCGGACGGAACAGACGGTGCCGAGCGCCCCAGTAGCCGCGTGCGAGCTTGAGGATCTTCTTGTGGCGGCGATGGGCCGTCACACCCTTCTTGATGCGTGCCATGGCGAGAGGACCCCCTTAGTTGTACGGAATCAGGCGCTCGATGCGCTTCTGGTCGGAAGCAGAGACGTAGGCGTAGCGGTGCAGGTCCGACATCCGCTTCGAGGGCTTCTTGGTCAGGATGTGGCGCGCATGGCTCTTCGCACGCTTGAACTTGCCGCTGCCCGTGCGGCGGAACCGCTTGGCCGCAGCGCGGTTCGTCTTCATCTTCGGCATCGTCACGCACCCTTTGTGTGGTCTGTCTTGGGAACGAAAAA
>JAJYNV010000308.1 GCA_021786135.1 Bacillota bacterium | reverse complement strand
TCACGCGCCCGTTCTGAACCGCGATCTCATGGTGGAAAAGGCCACGCGGTGCAGGTCCCGCGATATGCTCACCCAGCCTGTTGTACTGTGAACCATGGCACGGGCACATGAACTTCTCCAGGCTCTGGAACCACTGGACCGGGCACTGGAGATGGGTGCAATGGAAGTCGAGGGCGATGAACTGCCCCCCACCTTGATTCATGACGTAGACGCCATCGTCATAGCCGTCGCCGGTATATGAGGTCAGAATGTACTGTCCCACCGGAAAGTTGCTCACCGCACCGATGTCCTGCAGCTTCCCCGCACCGGTCGAGGAGGGGTACAGCAGGCGCAATGCGGCGCCGAGATAGCCGATCCCCACAATCCCGCCTACCGTGACCGCTCCCCAGCCCAGGAAGCGCCGACGGCTGATCTCCTTGCGATCGGAGGCGCGCTCGACGCAGTCCTGGCAAAGGTCTGTGTCGTTGCCCGTCTCGTGCCCGCAGATCCGGCATCGCATGCCACGTTTCCCCCCAAATAGCGCTCCATGAGGACTAGGCCAAAATACGCAACCAATTCTATCTGGTGGCCCAGGACGCGTCAAACCGTCGGACGTGTGTTGGGCCGCATGGTCACGTTTTCGTGGTCCATCCGTCCATGCCCAGAGTCCACGTCAGGTCAGGGTTGGCATGTATTTTACTGCAGTTTGCCCAGCCGTCACTGGTCACATGAACCAGAACGGAAAAAGGCCGGGCAACCGCCCGGCCCTCACCTGTCTCAAACGACTACCAGGTGGCCTTGTCCACCGCCTGGGCAATTGCCAGGAACACCTTGGCCGACTCCGTTTCAGGATGACTCCAGACGACGGGCTCGCCCATGTCGCCGCCAACCGGCAACGCCGGGTCGATCGGCACCTGGCCGAGCAGCGGGACGTGCAGCTCGCGGGCAAGCCGCTGAGCGCCGCCGCGGCCGAAGATCTCATGGGCGTCACCGCAGTTCGGGCAGCGGAAATACGCCATGTTCTCGACAATGCCGATGACTTCCTGACCAACCTTACCGGCCATCTGGGCGACACGCCCGGCCACTCTGGCGGCTGCCTCCTGTGGCGTCGTCACGAGCAGCACCCTCGCCTTGGGCAGTTCCTGCGAGAGCGAGATGGCCACGTCGCCGGTGCCCGGCGGCGCATCGATGACGAGGTAATCGAGCTCACCCCACGCGACCTCGTTGAGAAACTGGTCCACGAGCTTGTGCAGCATCGGACCACGCCACATCACCGGCGTGTTTTCATCCACGAGCATGCCCATCGAGATGACCCGGACGTCGTGCACGTCGACCGGCACGATGACCCCGTCTCCCAGCACCGCCGGCTGCTGGCGCGCTGCCAGCATGCGCGAGACCGAGAAGCCGTACACGTCGGCATCGAGCACGCCGACCGACCGTCCCATGCTTTGCAGGGCGGCCGCCACATTCACCGTGACCGTGGACTTGCCGACGCCGCCCTTGCCGGAGCCGCAGATGAGAACGCGGACGGTAGAATCCTTCTTGGTGATCGTCGACACATGGTGCGGCCGCAGACGGTTGGCGAGGTCCTCACGCTCCTGCGGAGTCATGACGTCGAGACGCACCGAAACCTCCTCGACGCCAGGAATGGCGGCAACCGCCGCGCGCACGTCGTCTTCGATACGCGAACTCAATGGGCAGCCCGCCACGGTCAGCTTGATAGCGCAGCGAACCTTGTCGCCCTCCACCTCGACCGCTTCCACCATGCCGAGTTCCGTGATCGGCTTATGGATCTCAGGGTCCATCACCGTCGCAAGGCGCTCCATGACCTGCTCTCTCGTGATCACTCAAGCTCACGCTCCTTGTCGTCGGACCCAATCAGCCGCTTGCCGTTGCCGTCGCTTTCGCCGTTGCCACCTGGCAGCAGCGTGCCGCCGGACAGGATGATCTTCATTGCTCCCTCAACCGTGTAGTCTACCTGCTCGACGTCCTCAGGCGCGTACAGCACCAGGAGGCCCCCTGTCGGCGGCGAGAACGGCACGAACACAGCCACCTTGCCCTCTTCGGTCGGGTTTCGGGCGACGAACCCGAACGATCGCCCTCCCCCGCCGCCGTAGGGGACGAGAACGACGCTCTGGAACGTGCCGCTGCGCTGATCCGAGAAGGTGTTGACCAGCTGCTTCACCGCATCGTACACCGTGCGCAGCACGGGGACGCGTGCAAACACCCACTCGTACAGCGCAATGAACTGTTGGCCGAGAAAGTTCGATACCAGCAGTCCGAAGAGCGTGATCAGCACCAAGGTGACCAAGAGCCCGAAGCCCGGCACCTTGACGCCCAGCATCCGGCCTAGGGCATCGAACATCGTGAAGATGCGATACCCTATATAAAGGGTGACGGCCAGCGGCAGCAGAGCCACGAGGCCCGTCAGGAAGGATTGCCGCAAAAGACGCCAAGCCGAATGCCGAGCAGGGTCCTCCATCGCCTAGGGTTCCTCCCTACCGCAAGCGCAGACGAAATGCGGGCAGCCGGAGCCACCCGCGTTTCACGGTCTCATTTGGCGGGAGCAGGTGGGAATCGAACCCACCGCGGACCGTAAAGCCCGCCGGCTGGATTTGAAGTCCAGGGGCTGCACCAGCAGGCCGTCTG
>JAJYNV010000359.1 GCA_021786135.1 Bacillota bacterium | reverse complement strand
GCAGGGAGGTTCACCGATGCTTGAACTGGACGCAAGCCTCGACCAGTTTGCCGTGATCAAAGTGGTCGGCGTCGGCGGCGGCGGCAATAACGCCGTAAATCGCATGATCGATGCGGGCTTGCGCGGCGTGGATTTTATCGCCGTAAACACCGATGCGCAAGCACTGGCCGGCTCAAAGGCCCGCCAGCGTATACAGATTGGTGAGAAGCTGACCAAAGGCCTTGGTGCGGGTGCCGATCCTTCGGTGGGGCAGAAGGCCGCCGAGGAGAGTCGTGAGCAGCTCCTTACCGCCATGCGAGGAGCCGACATGATCTTCATCACGGCTGGCATGGGCGGTGGAACGGGTACGGGAGCCGGACCGATCGTGGCGGAGGTGGCCAAGGAGGCTGGGGCCCTGACCGTCGGCGTCGTCACGAAGCCATTCACCTTCGAAGGCGCGAAGCGTCAGTCGTACGCTCAGGCCGGAACCGAGGAGCTCCGCTCAAAGGTCGATACGCTGATCACGATCCCGAACGACCGCCTGCTGCAGGTGGTGGACAAGAAGACGAGCGTGATCGAGGCCTTCCGCATGGCCGACGACGTGCTGCGCCAAGGCGTGCAGGGCATCTCGGACCTGATCATGGTCCCGGGCCTCATCAACCTCGACTTTGCCGACGTGCGCACCGTCATGTCCGAGACTGGATCGGCCCTCATGGGCATTGGTGTGTCGGGCGGAGAGACCCGGGCGCAGGAGGCGGCGATGGCCGCCATCTCGAGCCCGTTGCTGGAAACCTCGATCGAAGGCGCCCGGGGCGTTTTGCTCAACATCACGGGTGGCCCGGAACTGACGCTTTTCGAGGTGAACGATGCGGCTGCCGTTATCATGCAGGCGGTGGATCCGGAGGCGAATATCATCTTTGGTGCGGTGATCGACGAGGCCATGGGCGACAGGGTGCGCGTCACCGTGATCGCCACGGGATTCCCCGGTCAGGAGCCGCGCCAGGTCGTTCGTGCCCGCAGGGAGGCCGCGCCGACGGCGCGAACCGGCGACGTGGAACTGCGGTCATTCACGCCGAACGACCTCGATATCCCGGAATTCCTCAGGCGCAAGTAGAATAGGTCGCTTTCGGTCAGCCCGGGTCCCCATCTTGGGGATCCGGGCTTTTTGTCGTCCACGAGGTCGGACGCGTACCGCCAGGGTGCAGCAAGAAATGCCAGTGCTGGCCTGTAGCATAGGACAAGTCAGAGGTTCGTAGCCATGGGGTGGGAGGAGAGCGCATGGTCAGCCTGGACCAGCTCCTGGCCATCAACCTGGTCGCGGACGGCCTCGTGCTGGCGGCGCTCGTCCGCCTGCGCAGCGACCGCTTCAGTCTGCGTATTCCCCTCGCGGCGCTCGTCGGCGCCGCATGGGCCACGCTCGCAGTACTGCCGGGGCTGAGGGAGCTTGGCGGACTCGTGCAGGAGCTGTCGGCCGGCCTCCTGATGGTCTGGCTCGTGCGGGGGCGCCAAGGCTGGCGGAGGCTCCTCCAGGACCTCCTGCTGCTGCTCCTGCTGGCAGCTGCCCTCGCCGGGCTGACCCTGCTCGCACAGGGCATCGCGTCGAGCGTTCTTGGCCGGAGCCCTTGGCCGGCGTTCGGGGTGGGCGCAGTGCTCTTCTGGACGGCGGTGGAGGGGGCCCATCGCTGGCAGGACAGCACGGCGCCCCGGCGGGAGATCCGCCCGCTCGAGGTGCGCTGGCAGGGGAGGCGCGGACTTCTCTGGGCACTGGTCGACACGGGCTGCGAGGCCACGGACCCTCTCAGCGGCCTGCCTGTGGTGGTGGCGGAGCGTGCGGCGCTGAGGAAGCTCTTGCCGCGCAGGCTATATGAAGCCCTCGGGCGCCCCGCCTTGGTCGCAAGTGCGGACGTGGCCGCAGCGGCAGAGGGGGACGACCGCATCGAACGCAGCCTGAGACTGCTGCAGCTGAGGACGGTGGGTGAAGCCGAATGGCTCTTCGGCCTCAGGGCCCAGGGGCGCGTCCTCGGCGGCAAGGAGCAGCCGATCGTGCTCTGTCTCACACCGCGCCGCCTCTCGTCGGAGGGGGCGTTCGCGGCTCTCGTCGGACCGCAAATGTGCCGGATGGGGGAGGGAACTGGCTCGTGAGCGCAGCAGCCATCCATCTGTTTACCGCTTTGCGGAGCCTGCGTTGGCGCCTGGAGCAGCCGGTCGAGGCAGGCAGCGTCTACTATGTGGGTTCCAGCGAGACCTTGCCACCGCCCTTGTCGGCCGCTGAAGAGAGCTCGCTGCTCGCCGTTCTGCCAAGTGGAGACGCACGCGTGCGCAGTGTCCTGATCGAGCGCAACCTGCGCCTTGTCGTCTACATCGCCCGCAAGTTCGAGAACACCGGCATTCATATCGAGGATCTCATCTCGATCGGTACGATCGGGCTCATCAAGGCGGTCAATACGTTCGACCCGTCGAAACGCATCAAGCTCGCCACCTACGCATCGAAGTGCATCGAGAATGAGATCCTGATGTTCCTCCGGCGCAATCAGAAGGTGCGGGCGGAGGTGTCGTTCGACGAGCCGCTCAACGTGGACTGGGACGGCAACGAACTCCTTCTGAGCGACGTGCTCGGCACAGAGGGCGACCTCGTCTGCCGTCCGCTCGAGGAG
>JAJYNV010000375.1 GCA_021786135.1 Bacillota bacterium | reverse complement strand
GAAGGCGGTCGCGCAACTCAAGGGCGATGCGACCGGCGAGCTTCTTGCCGACGCCCGCCGCCTGGCTGAGCCGACCCGTATCGCCACTGGCGATCGCGAGCGCCAATTCCTGCGCCGGAAACCGGCCCAGCAGGGCAAGCGCCACCTTAGGTCCGACTCCCGTCACCGAGATCAGCCAGCCGAAGAGTCGCTCCTCCTCCGTTGAGGCGAAACCATACAGCGAGACCTCATCCTCGCGCACGATCATGCGCGTCACGATATCGACCTGGCCGCCCTGCGCCTGAAGGCGTGTCTTCGTCTGCGGCGTGCACCGAACCAGGTAGAAAACCCCGTGCACATCGAGCGTCACGGACTCCTCGTCGCTGCGCACGACCTCACCCCGAAGTCCGGCGATCACTGGGCTTTCGCCTCCCAGTCGGCGCGGAAGAGCCCTGTGAGCGCGATGGCCAAGGCATCCGCCGCGTCGTCCCGCATCGGTTCCGGCCCCAGGCCAAGGATGGTCCGCACCATGCGCATCACCTGCTGCTTCTCGGCGCCGCCGAATCCCGACACGGCTTGCTTCACCTCGGGCGGCGTGTACTCACGTACGTAGAGCCCATGCTGCGCCGCAGCCAGGAGAGCTACGCCTCGAGCCTGGCCGACGGCAATCGCGGATCCCACGTTGCGGTTGAAGAAAAGGCGCTCCACCGCCACGCGGTCAGGCGAAAACTGCCGCATGATATCGGTCAGCGCCTCGTGAATCTGCAAGAGGCGCCCTGCCGTCGGCACGTCGCGCTTGGTGACGACAACTCCGAAGGCGAGCGCCTCGGCACGTTGGCCAAGGCCACGGATGACGCCGTAGCCGCAAGTCTCAATTCCGGGGTCGATGCCCAACACTACCAACGCCCGACCTCCCCAGGGTGACTTCGCCCGGGGCGCCGGATGCTCCTCCTAGGCTAGCCGCTCAGTCCCTCGAGCATCTGCCATGCGTCGGCCACACTCTGGACCGGCACGCCCCGCGAGAGGCGCTGCACATCCTGGCTCCCGAGCGCCGACGCCTTCAACCCAGTCAGTTGATCCACCCAGCCATAGCGGGGCGGTCCGAAGAAAACCGCCACCTGTCCCTGCAACAGCCCGACATAGAGCGGATAGCCGCCCTTGGCAGGCACGAAGGTCGTGCCGGCTGCACCCTTCACGAGCGTCCAGCCGGGGAGCTGCGCGGACAGCTGCGCTGGCGTCAAACGCTCCACGCCCAGCTCCTGCGCCGTAAACGATGAGGTATCCACCCTGCCACCGATCTCCGACATGCGGAACGCGATGCGACCGGCTCTGCCAAACGTCTGCCCGACCTTGCCCATCGTCACACGCGCGCTCGTCTGATTCATGAATCGCGATGCCACAGCTGCACCGCCCAGCACCACGACCGCCACCAGAAGCCCCGTAAGGAGCCGCCGTTGACTCTCCTGCATCATGACCGACCTCCCTCGGCGTAGTCTGCGCCAAGGGAGGAAAATTCAACCGTTATTCGGAGAAGTCAGCGTTGGTGAACACATCCTGGATGTCGTCTTGATCATCCAGCGCATCCAGAAGCGAAAGGATTTTCTCCTGTTCGGCGCTTCCCACTTCCGTCCGCATCGACGGTTCGTAGGTGAACTCGGCGGAGACCACGTCGACACCATGTTCGATCAGACCCTGGCGCAGGCTCTGCAACTCCTCCGGCTTGCCGTAGACCGAGAAGTTGCCGTCCTCCTCGCCCTCGACATCCTCAGCGCCGACGTCCGCTGAGGTGAGGAGCAGCTCTTCCTCGTCCGCCGCACGCACCGCGACACGCGCGCGTCGTTTGAACATCCAGGCGACACATCCCGTCTCGCCCAGCGCCCCGCCGTGCTTTGAAAAGAGGTGGCGGATCTCTGCCGCCGTGCGGTTTCGGTTGTTGGTCATCACCAGGGCCATTACCGCGATGCCGCCCGGCCCGTAGCCTTCATACTGCAGTTCTTCGTAGTCCGCCTCGTCGCCGCCACCCGCTCCGCGCGCGATTGCGCGCTCGATGTTCCCGGACGGCAGATTCTCGGCGCGGGCGCGCTCGATGGCCGTCGCCAAACGGAAGTTGGCGTCCGGGTTCGGCCCTCCCTGCCGGGCCGCGACCGTGATCTCCCGGGCTAGCCGCGAGAAGATCTTGCCTTTCTGCGCATCCACGACAGCCTTGCGACGCTTGATGTTGGCCCATTTCGAATGTCCTGACAACGCTGCGGCCCTTAGGGCCATCCCTCCTCGATTAGAACTGCGCGGCCGCTGTCCCCTCTGCTGCTAGCGAGGGAAGATGGGCGGCAGGCTGCGCTTATGCTCTGAAGCGCGACGCATGGTCTCGACAAGTCCCTCGACCACGGGGCTGCCCTCACCGGACGCGAGATAGGAGTCTAGTTCCTGATAGGTCATGCCCATCTCGCTTTCGTCGGTCTGGCCATCCCAGAGTCCGGCCGAAGGCTGACGATCGATGATCCGGGCAGGCACCCCAAGTTCACGCGCCAAGGCTCGAACCTCGTGTTTCAGATAGCCGCCGATGGGCAAGAGGTCGACGCCGCCGTCGCCGTACTTGGTGAAATAGCCGATTTCGAGCTCCGAGCGGTTGCCGGTGCCGAGCACCAGGGCGTTGCGCGCCGCGGCTTCCGCGTAGAGGGTGATCATCCTCAGGCGCGGCTTCAGGTTGGCCACGGCGAGCCGCGGCAAATTGGGCGGCAGCTCGAGCTGGGCGCGCAGCACCTGAAATACCGGGCCCAAGTCGACGACGCGGTACGACACGTTGAGGGCTTCGGCTGCGAGTCGCGCGTCCTCGGCGTCCGCCGGGTCACTCTCGCACGGCATGATCACGCCGTACACCTCGTCCCCCAGCGCCCGCTTCGCCAGGGCTGCAACCGTGGCGGAGTCGATGCCGCCCGAGAGGCCCACCACCGCCGCAACGCGGCCCGCCTCCGCCACCTGGGCGCGGATCCATTCGGACAGGCGTTCCACGTCCGATGGCAACAAGCCCACTTCCCTTCGCATTGGATAGCTCGAATGATGACGCTGGCTCCTCACAGCCCTGGTCGCCCGTTCACCGGTACGCGACAAAGTCCTGCCGGGATGCAGAGGACGGAACGTTCGACTCGTATTGTGCCATGTCCCAGGGGAGTTTGGCGAGACAGGCACTCTGCGGCAGGTAAGACGGTTGTCCTTCGCCAACTCACCCGCGGAAGGAGATGTTTCCGTTGCTCATCATCGGCAGTTCCAACGCTCGCGTAGGCATCCCGCTCGGCATGGCCATCCTGAGGCGCGGCGGCAGTGCTCTTGATGCGGTCGAGGCGGCGATTCGCGCCGTGGAAAGCAACCCCGACGACCACACGGTAGGGCTGGGCGGCCTGCCCAACGTGCTCGGCGTCGTCGAACTCGACGCCAGCATCATGAATGGTGCCACACGTGCGGCGGGCGCCGTCGCAGGCGTCAGAGGCATCGAGCACCCGATCTCGCTGGCGCGACGCGTCATGCAGGATCTGCCGCACGTCCTTCTGGTCGGCGAAGGCGCAGAACGCTTTGCAGAGGAGTGCGGCTTCGAACAGACGGAACTCCTGACACCTGAAGCCAGGGATATCTACCTGCGCGGCTTGCGCGGCGAGGAGAACACTCCCTACGCGGGGCTGGCCGCCAGGGCGATGGTACACCGGCTGGCCATGCAGCCCGAACGCGCTTCAGGCAAGGATGCAGGCACCGTCAATGTCCTGGCCCTCGACCAGGACGGCAACATCTGCGCCGGAGTGAGCACGAGCGGCTTCGCCTGGAAGTACCCTGGGCGGGTCGGCGATTCGGCGGTCATCGGCGCCGGGAACTACTGCGACGGTCGCTATGGTGCGGCAGCGTGCACTGGCCGCGGCGAAATGGCGATCCGGGGCGCCACGGCCCGCACCATCGTCCTCGGTCTCGCCCAGGGCCTGTCGCCTGAAGAGGCAGGCGGGCGCGCGATGGCCGATCTCGATCTCATCCCAGACAACTATTTCAGCACCATGAACTGCGTCATTCTTGCGCCCGACGGGCGCCATGCCGGATTCTCCACCGTGGAGAACCAGATCTATGTGGGCATGGACGAACACTCGCGCGAGGTCGAGTCCTGGCCACGCACCTACATGCCTGTGAGTGCCCGGGGCCAGTAACGGTCAGGAAGCCCGCGCAAAACGCGGGCTTCCTGCTTGAGAGGCCCTTCTCAAAGGTAGGCGTCGTCGCTCAGGACGAAGGCGTGGGGCCTTTCGCCGTCATGCCTGCACGTTGGTCCGCAGTGGTCGCACCATACCTGGTGGCATTCGGCGCACTGATACATCTCTATCGCAGGATCCCCCGTATCATGCCGGCACGTCGGGCACCGCGCCATCGCGACCCCTTCCTCTCAATTCCGGTCCGTCGCGGACCTCGCGTCCTCAATCGGCAAACTGCGCCTCCTCGGTCGAGCCGCTGAGGGCCGTCGTGTCGGAGCGGCCGCCGTTTAGCACCAGGTTGACGTGGTCGAAGTAGCCTGCGCCGACCTCGCGCTGGTGGCGCACTGCCGTATATCCGTGCCTTTCAGCCGCAAACTCGGCCTGCTGCAGCCTCGAATAGGCCAGCATGCCCTGCCTGCGGTAGCTGTGGGCCAGGTCGAACATGCTGTAGTTGAGTGCGTGGAACCCGGCCAGCGTGATGAACTGGAATCTGTAGCCCATCTCGGCCAGGTCGTCCTGGAAGCGTTCCAGTTCCGGGTCGCTGAGTTTCCGCTTCCAGTTGAACGATGGCGAGCAGTTGTAGGCGAGCAGTTTGCCAGGATACCGACTGTGGATCCCCTCGGCAAACTCCCGCGCCTCATCGACATCCGGCTCCGACGTCTCGCACCAGACCATGTCGGCAAAGGGCGCCAGAGCCAAACCACGCGCGATGGCCGCCCCGAGGCCCCCGCGACTGACGTGGAACCCTTCCTCGGTCCGCTCGCCAGTGAGGAATGGCTGGTCGAGGGGATCGATATCGGAGGTGACCAGTTTCGCGCCGAGAGCGTCTGTGCGCGCCACGATCAATGTGGGGACACCCATCACGTCGGCGGCGAGTCTGGCGGCGACGAGGTTGCGCACGGCTGTGGCTGTCGGTATGAGAACCTTGCCACCCATATGGCCGCACTTCTTTTCGGATGAGAGCTGATCCTCGAGGTGGATCGCGGCGGCTCCCGCTTCGATCAGGCTGCGTACGAGTTCATAGACGTTGAGGGGACCGCCGAAGCCCGCCTCGGCGTCCGCCAGAATGGGCGCGAACCAGCAGGTCCCTGACCGGCCCTCGACGGCGTCGATCTGATCCGCGCGCTGCAGCGCTCGGTTGATGCGCCGCACGAGGGCCGGCACGCTGTTCACCGGGTAGAGCGACTGGTCGGGATAGGTCTCGCCCGCGACATTTGCATCGGCCGCGACCTGCCACCCGCTGACGTAGATGGCGTCGAGTCCCGCCTTGACCTGCTGCACCGCCTGGTTGCCCGTCATGGCGCCGAGCGCCTTGACGTAGCGTCGCTCGCGCAGGATCTGCCACATGCGATCTGCACCGATCTGCGCCAGGGTGTACTCCATGCGCAGGGAGCCGCGCAGGCGCAGAACGTCTGCTTCACTGTACGGTCGCTCCACTCCAGAAAAACGCTCGGCGGACAATGGGCGATGGAATACCGCCGTGGCGCTGGCATCCTTCATCGTCGGGCCTCCCTTGACACCAGGCTACGAGGACGTGCGCGATCCCTCCAGAAACGATTCGGCAAACGGAGTCCTGAGTCGGCTGAAATGCCTCGTCACTGCCGTGATCCGCGGCTCATTCGATCCGGGCGTAGGCGGGCAGCGTGAGAAAGTCCTCGAATGTCTTTGCGAGAGCGACCTGTTCGAAGAGCTGCCGCGCCGCGGCAAGGTCCCTTGCATCCGTTTGGCGATCCAATTCGGCTACCACCCGGTCACAAATGGAGCGGACCAGGGGTTCATCCACCACGCGGCCGTCACCCAGGCGCGCATGGTGCGTCACCCACTGCCAGACCTGTGACCGGGCGATCTCAGCGGTCGCCGCATCCTCCATCAGGTTGAAGATCGCGACCGCCCCGTTGCCCTGTAGCCAAGAACCGAGGTACTGCATGGCGACCGAGACGTTGAGCGTCAGTCCGTCCTCGCTGATGGCCCCGCCCGGAACCTGGATGTCGAGCAGATCCGGGGCTCCGACAGCCACCTCCGTGCGCAGTTTCTCCTTCTGATGTGGTCTCGCCCCGAGGACCCGGTCGAACACCTCCGTCGCGATGGGTACAAGATCCGGATGCGCGACCCACGTCCCGTCGAAGCCGTCCCTGACCTCGCGCTCTTTGTCCTGCCGCACCCTCGCGAGGGCCAGCCGGTTCACTTCGGGGTCCCGCCGCGATGGGACGAAGGCAGCCATGCCGCCGATAGCGTGAGCTCCGCGCCGATGGCACGTCCGGACCAGGAGTTCCGTGTAGGCGCGCATGAACGGCACCTCCATCGTCACCTGCGACCGGTCCGGCAGAACCCGCGCGGGATCACTGCGAAACTTGCGGATGATGCTGAAGATATAGTCCCAGCGCCCGGCGTTGAGGCCCAAGGCGTGTTCTCTCAGCGCGTAGAGGATCTCGTCCATCTGGAACGCCGCAAGGATGTTCTCGATCAGGACGGTCGCCTTGATCGAACCCGCCCGCAGGCCCAGTTCCTGCTCTGTGAAGTCGAAGACGTCGTTCCAGAGCTTGGCCTCCTGCCAACTCTCGAGCTTCGGCAAGTAGAAATAGGGGCCCGTACCATGCGCGGCGAGTCGCGCGTGGTTGCGCAGCACGTAGAGGCCAAAGTCCACCAGGCTCGCGGACATTGCCTGGCCATCGAGCAGGAGGTGCTTCTCCGGGAGGTGCCATCCCCGCGGCCGCACGACGAGCGTAGCGACCTGAGGTCCAAGCCGATAGGTCCTGTCGCCCGCTTGCAAGCAGATCACGCCGTCGATGGCGTCACTCAGATTCCGCTGGCCCTCGATGACGTTCGTGAACGTCGGAGCGTTCGCATCCTCCAAGTCCGCCATGAACACGCGCGCTCCGGAGTTGAGCGCATTGATGACCATCTTGCGTTCCACGGGACCCGTGATCTCGACGCGACGATCGAGCATGTCCTCTGGCGCATCCGCCACCTGCCAGTTCCCCGCTCGAATCGCCCGCGTGTCGGCTGGGAAATCCGGCAGCCAGCCGCGATCAAGCCTTGCCTGCAGCGCGAGGCGCTCCCGCAGCAGTTCCTGGCGCCGGGCGCCGAAACGCTGCTGCAACTCTGCCAGAAAGGCCACCGCAGTTGCATCGAACACCTTGGCGGCCCCCTGCCTCTCGGAGATCACGATCTCAAGCGCCGCACCCATCCGCAACCTCCTCCCTCAAGCCGGCCTCGCTTGCCCCAAGCCTATCAGCGCACACCTGCCGCGGTTGGTCAGCGCGGGTGAAGTGTCGTTTGCGGCGGGCAGGCGGTCGGAAACGGGCGGCGAGTCGCGTTGGTCCCGGCGCGGCACAGGAAGAGACACCGGCCCACGCGAGCCGGTGTCTCTTCCTTCGGTGGTGTCCTACTTCTTCATGGACGCCGGGAGATACTTCGCGAAGTCGACCATATGGCCAGGGTAGCTCAGATAGCCCGTGTAGAGCCAGATCACTGCGGCCACGGCTAGGACAATCGCCGCAAGGACCACAATCCAGCGCTGCTGCTTCCACACCACCGCCGGCAGCGTGAGGATGCCGCCGATGCCAGCCAGGATGAAGCCGAGTCCCGCAACCGTAGGGCTACTCGACATGTGCAGGCCAATGATGTTCACACCCACGACGACCGCCGCGATGCCGGCGAAGAAGCCCCAGATGGCGGGCCCGAGCAGCTCCAGCCGGAACAAGAGCGCCAGGCCGGCCACGGTAAAGAGTGCGCCGAACATCAGCGCGGGCTCGCCGTACGCCACGTTGTAGCTGCCGGGCAACGGCCAGGTGACGATCATCGGGATGGCTGTCACGGCCAGGATAAGGGCTGTCGCACCGAAGCCGAAACCCCAGGTGGGCCGGTGCTCCGGTGCCGGGGCGATGAACAGGTACAGGGCCAGGATCGCGAGCCCGGCCCCCACGGATACGAGCATGACTGCCAGGTAGTCGATCACGGTGCAGGACTCCCCCTTGTGCGGGCAGAGCCCGGATTCCTTAGTTGCCCGCTAAGCAATCATCATACGCGCCCAGGCAACATTCGGAAAGGAGGAACGCCCGCCGACACAGGGAACTCGCAAGTGGAGAGCCATGTCCACACCCGCGCACGCAGCTTGGCGTTGGTGTCGTCGGGCTCAACCGCCTCGCGACTCACCATGGATGGAGTTGAGTACCGTGGCAGGAAGCGGCCCGGCCAATCCCGGGTTCGTCTACGACGGCTACGAACAATTCTGGCACGTGGCCGACCTGCTCATGCACGACCTGGAGCCCTCGGATGCGCAGTGGCAGGCACTGCTGTCGGCCTCGGGCTATCGTGAGCTCGTCGCACACGAGCTGACGCCCGATGTCTTCGCGGAGAATCTGCGCCTCGCGTTCAAGCCATCCCTCGGTGCACCCTTGGCGCATGTACTGCAGGGCGGGTCGCAGGCCAGCCTCATCCGGCACTATATCCTCACGGCCGACATGCGTCGGAACATCGCACGCAGAATGGACGCCATGGCGGCGGCGCCTCTGGCGGCCGCCGCTAGAGAGGCAGCGCTCTCCTGGCTGCCTGCGGGACTCTCGCCGGCCTTTCCGACCGTGGCCTTCGTGATCTTCGGCCCCGATGCCCGCAGCTACTTGAGCGTCGTCCTGGACGCCGCGTACGTGTGCCAGCAGGAATCCCCGCTGCCGCTGCTCGCTCACGAGTACCACCACGTCTTTCGGCGACATCTCGTCGCGGCGCGCCCCGCACAGGACCCCGGGGACAAGGATCTCCTCTGGGTGCTGAACCAGCTGGAATCTGAGGGCATCGCAGACCAGATCGACAAGCGCAGCTGGCCGGCGGATCCCCCCTCGGCGACCGGCGCTGTCACGAATTATGCGCGACAATATCGCAAGCAGTATGCCGTAGCGCCCGATCAGATCCGCCGCATGGACACCCTTCTCAGCGCCTGGCACCGGATACCCGCCCGACGCAACGAGCTTGCCCGCCGTCTGCGCGCGAGCCTGCCCCTGGCGGGCCACCCGACGGGCAGCTTCATGGCGCGTCGCATCGAAGCCAGGTTCGGCCGCCAGGGCTGCATTGACGCGGTGGGCAATCCTTTTGCCTTTGTGCGCCTGTACAGCGAGGCCGCGGCAAGCGGCGACGGCGCGGCCCCTCCCCTCTGCCGCGAGTCGCTCAGCGCCATCGCGACCCTGGAGCGCATCTATCTGACATCGGCGTGAAGGGCAAGTCGCTCGGCCGGTGCGCGGTGACGCTACAGCCTGGACGCGCCTTATCGAGCGGCCGAGCGCAATGGCCCTGAACGGGACGCAATCTCGAAGCAGGTGCGCAGCACCCTGACTTTGCAGGATCTTCAGTGTGCGCTGGGCACCGGGATCCTCGGCACGCCGCCGTCGGGCGGCATCGTCGCTTCGTAACCGGCGATCGGCTGTGCAGTTCCGCGGATGACGACGTGGGCTTGCGGCGCGAAGGGGCACCCCCGGCAACCCATGCGCTGGCATCCGCCACAACTGGGCTCGTGGCTGGTGTCGATCGTCGGCAGGAAGGGAGCGCCGGAGATCTCCGGTACCGCGTCCGGCACCTCTGAGTCGTATACCAGGGTGCGAATCGCGTAGTGCGTCAGCAGGTAGCCGTAGATTTCCTGGATGACCCCGTCCGGCGTCCGGCTCCGCAGGACAAGCCGGGGGGCACCCTGCATCGACTTCAGCTCTTCGAGGGCCCTGTCAAACGTCCAGCGCGTGCAGTAGAGCCGTGCGAGTTCCGCTGCGGGCGCGACGTCGGGGTCGAGGATGGTGCAGACAAGGCGGCAGCTCATCTCCCCGTGGGGGCAGCCGCAGTCGATGATGCGCACAGTGCTGCCGCCATGATCCTGGCGGCTGTCATACTCCGAGGCGTAGATCCGGCTGATGTAGCTGCCGTCCGGCAGCTCCCGCACGACAGTGAAGACCTGATCGTCGGGTACCTGCCATAGGAGCTCTGCATCACTCTTGGCCGCTTCCTGCCAGAGCGGGAGACTGAACGAGGTACAGCGCGAGAGACAGAGCATGTCTGGATGCAAGGAGCGCAGGATCTGACGCTTCAGATCCGCCTCGTTGGCTTGGCCGGGCCCTATGGCCACGTCGACGATGGCATGTGTGCCGTTCTCCGCCAGCGCTGCAAGGCGCAACTGGGGCAAATCGGTACTGCCTTCGCCTCTGCGGGTAGCCGCCTTGCCGAAGCGGCCGGCGTTCTCGGGCGTATCGGCCACATCCAGTGTCGCGCAATCGAAGCTCATCAGGCGCCACCCACGGTACCAGACGCCGCGCAGACCCCTGCTCGCCAATGGCCGAACGACAGACTTGAAAAGCGCCATCGGGGGGGCGGTACCCAGACGCTCCCTTGCCTTGCTGATGGCCGCCTTCGTCGGCACGGCGCACGAGGTGCGCCAATCCGCGAGCCACGATAGACCGTCCACGACGCGACGCATGACTTCCTCGTAGGAGTCCTCGCTGAACAATGCCATGGCCATGACGCCGTACATGACGACGCGCGCCGGGAGCAGGCGCCGACGCTGCTCGTTCTTGCCGGTCGCAGCAATGGCCGCGTCCACGACGGCTGGCGGGTAGACCCGCGTCAGCACGCTGATGGAAACGTGATCGGATAGGCGTTCACCGCTCTCGGGCTTGCGCCAACCGGCACGAGGCATGGTACCACCTCTAAAGTTACTGACAGCAGACGCGATCTTGCGTCATGACGAGGCAACGCATTGGTCTTGGGGCTCTCGCCTTGCCCGTGGGGGCAAGGACGTGCAGGCAGTGCGCGGGAGATGGATCCGGGCGGTGGCTCTTCTCGCAAAAACGCTTGCTGCTCTCCGCCCAGGGGCAATACCGCCCCGGATGTTCTCTTCGTCCAGCGCAGGTGACATCCTGCGCACCCCGGCATGTTTGCGACATGCGAACACCAGCAGGGGCAGTTGGTCAACCGCGGCGGTGCCCGTTGACCACAAGCACCGCCGCGGTACCTCGAGGTCACAGCATCTGGGCCACGTCCGCCTCGCTCGACTTGATCACGTACTCGCCGATGCCCACGATGTCGTCCACGAGGTCGATGAAGTCGTCCGTGCTTGTGGCCCCCCAGATCTTCCCGGCCGTCGCGCAGACATGGACGCGCAGTTGGCCGTCCTTCTTGAGGTTCCGCAGCATGCTGAAGGGATCCGGGATGGCGTTCTTCTGGAGCCCATCCTGCATCTCCGCGCGCAGCTGAGGATAGTCGTAGATGGCCTGGTCGGTGCCGGCCACATCGGCACGGAAGGCTCGCGCGCCTCCCAGCAGGAGATAGATGTCCACCTCCATGTCCAATGCCACAGCGCCGCCTACCACCGTGGAGGTCACCAGGAGTTTTTCGACGCTTCCGCTCGCCAAGCCGATGACCATGCTGGACACTTGGAATCCCCCTTTCCTTCTAGCCCCGGTCGGTCGGCCGGGGTCGCCGCGGACGCCATGCGGCCACGCGGTCCGAGGGCCATGTCGCGCGAGCCAGCATTCCGCAGCAGGCTAGCGACGTCCCCGCTCGGTGTGTCCGCCCGTCCTCACCCTTCGTACGCCTGCAAGAGGTAGTCGGAGATGTCGTCGAAGCGCATGCGGTCTTGCGCCGCCTTCTGCAGGTTGACGTAGCAGAGCGGGCACATGGTGACGCCGCGGTCGGCCACCGCGTGCAGTTCCTCGACGCGGCGCTCCGCCTGCTGCGCAGCCTTCTGGGGGTAGAGCGATTCCACCGGACCACCGCAGCACCAGGTCATGGTGCCGGCATGGTGGGGTTCGCACAAAGTGAGACCGGCGCCCTCGAGCAGAAGGCGAGGCTGCGCCACCACACCCTCGTATCGGGCGAAGACGCATGAGTCATGGATGGCGACGTCGCCCTCAAGTCTGTGGTGCGGCAGCATCTCGGCCTCTGCCAGCACCTCGAGGTAGTTGCGCACACGGATGTCGTAGTCTTCGATCAAGGCGGGATAGACGGAGCGCAGCATGTTCGTCGTATGCGGGTCGATCGTCACGACTTCCTGAACGCCATGTTTCTTGAGAGCTGCGTAGACCTTCTGCGCATGCGCGCGCAGTGCTTCGTCGGCCCCCAGATCGTAGGCGAGCGCCCCAGAGTAAAGGTCGTCCTCGTAGAGGGAGCCGAACTCGACCCCAGCGCGCTGCAACAAAAGCGCCACGTTGCGTGGGATGCGGTCGTAGGCCTCCTGCTCCTGCTTCGAGGGGTGGGCCAGGAACGCCGCCACATTGATGAGCCTGTTCATCCTGCGGCCGACACCGGTCAGACCGGCGAGCCAGGAGTCGCCGAGCTTCGTCTGGGCTTCTACGAGGTCCTCAATGTACGGAATCAACTGGTACATGAGACCGGTGTACAGCACGCGCTTCCCGCCGCGTGGCAGGTTCAGGCCCTTCGTCCATCGGATGGCACTCTCGACCGGGATGGGCAGGACGGACCGTCTGAGACGGAGGTTGTCGGTCAGGATTCCGATCGTATCGCCCGTGGGCAGTGGCATCGCGCGCGCCTCCTCAAAGCCCGAAGGCTTGCCGGTCGAAGTAGTGCCGCAACGTGCGGACGTTCTCGACGATGTGGACGCCAGCGGGGCAGTTCACTTCGCACATCTTGCACAGCAGGCAAGAGAACACCGTCTCCTGTTGCTTGAGGAGTTCCTCTTTCATGCCGAGCAGGACGTAGCGGAAGATCCCCCGCGGCAGGTGCTCGGACCCAAGCGGGCAGATCGCCGTGCATACGCCGCAGTTCATGCAGGCCGAGGCGTTGAACTCCGCGTTCTCGCGCACTTGGTCCACGAGATCGGGCGTGAGAACGGTCATCAGCTTCCCTTCCTTTCGATGGCCTGGTAGGAGAACAGCCCCTCGTCGTCCGGATCGGGCAGCTCGGCGATCCAGCCGTACTTGCGCAGGTCCATTACCCAGTATATGGTCTCGTGCGCAGGTGCCCCGATCGCCTGTGCGACCTCCTTCACCGTGTGCGGGCCGTCCTGCAGGACCTGCAGGATCTTCTGGCGCCAGAGCGGACCCTCGCGGATGACCTCGCGCACATCGCGGCCTCCTGGCGCCATCTCAGACGACCTCCTTCGTCAGGCCATCGATCATGGCCAGGATCTGGGCTCGAGTGTAGCCCTGCAGGTTGATCGCGCGCTCCGGGCACTCGGGTGCGCAGCCGCCGCAGCCTTTGCATGTCGCCGGGTCGATAGCCGCGACGCGCTTGCCCGTCGTGAGGTCCCGCGGGCTGATCGCTCCGTAGGGGCAGATTCCGTAGCAGGTACCGCAGTCCGAACAGAGTTCGGGATCCACCGCGGCCACCTGAGGGTCGAGTTCCGCGCGGCCCCGCTTGAGCATGGCCGCGCTCTGCGTCACGGCGGCGAGTCCAGACGCGACGCTTTCCGATGCGTTCTTGGGGAACTGGCAGGCACCGCAGATCGCGACGCCGTCCACCACGGTCTCGACAGGACGCAGCTTCGGGTGGATCTCGTTGAAGAAGCCGTCGCGCCCCACCGGGAGCTTGAGGGCCTGGACGAGCTCTTCGTTCTCGCGCGGCACCATGCCGGTGACCAGCACTACGAGGTCGACCGGAATCTGCACCTCGCTCTGGTCCGTCAGCTGATCGCGCACGGTAACGAGCAGGCGGCCGTCTGTGCCCCGCTGCACCGCGGGAGGCTCATCCTCCGGGAACTTGAGGTACAGCGAGCCCTTGTCCCGGGATTCGAGGAACATGAGTTCGTAACGTCCATAGGTCCGCATGTCACGGTAGAGGTGGTACTGGTGCGCGGCTGGATCGCGGCGGTGGAGAAGAAGGGCGGAGTGCACCGCGGCCGAGCAGCAGAAGCGGGAGCAGTACTGGTGTGGGCCCCCGTCGCCCTGGCGGCTTCCGACGCAGTAGACGTAGGCCACGCTCTGGACAACCCGCCCGTGGTGGATGAGGGGCCCCTCGCCCGCGTCGAGCATGGCCCTGTACTCCGGCAGCGTGACGACGCCCTCGATGCCGTACCCGTACTCCCCCTCCTCGGGTTGGTACGTGTCGAAGCCCGTCGCCACGATGATCGATCCTACCTGCAGCTGCATCGTCATCGAGGACTGCCCATGGGTCTTGATGTCGACCATGTAGTTGCCGAACGATCCCGCCTTGCGCACGACCTCCGCCGAGGTGAAGAGCGCGATGTTCTCGCGTCGCCGGACCTCTGACTCGAGTTGGCGGATCAGGTCGGCGCCGACCTTGTCGTGCGGGTACATCGGGCCGAGTCGCCGCACCCAGCCTCCTACCTCGGCCTCGCGCTCCACCACGACGACGGAGAGTCCGATATCCGCAAGGCCGAGGGCAGCCCTGAGGCCCGCGATGCCTGCCCCGATGACGAGCGTCTTCGGCACCGTTTCCACGACCGTCGGTTCCAGCGGCTCGAGGAGCCTCGTGCGGGCGATGCCGGCGCGGACCAGCCGAATCGCCTTCTCCGTGGCGCCGGCGTGATCGTCGGTATGCGCCCATGAGCACTGCTCACGCACATTGACCTGCGTGTAGAGGAAGGGATTCAGCCCCGCGCGCTTGGCGACGCCGCGGAAGGTGAAGGTGTGCAGCTTGGGCGAGCAGGACGCCACGACGAGCCCGTCAAGGCCAAGCTGCTGGATGTCGTCGTAGATCTCCTGCTGGGTCGCGTCGGAGCAGGTGAACATCGCCGTGCGGGCGACTACCACATCCTCCTCGCCCTTGACGGCGTCCACCACCCGGTCCACGTCGACGTAATCCGAGATGTTGCCGCCGCAGTGGCAGACGTACACGCCGATCTTGCGTTCGCTCATACGCTGACCCTCGTCTCCTCGATGTAGCCGGCCGCCTGCGCCACGGCCGCTCCGGCGTGCAGGATCGACTCCGGGATGTCCTTCGCTCCGGACGCCGCCCCTAGATCGGA
>JAJYNV010000193.1 GCA_021786135.1 Bacillota bacterium | reverse complement strand
GCGGAGCAGCATCTCGGTGCTCGCCGTCCTCTCCATCGGCGGCCCCTGAAACCCGCCGCTCAGCCTGAGCTCTACCCGCGGATCAGTGGCCGAGAGGGCCGCCCCCTTCAGCATCTCCTCGGCAGGCGCCATGTCAGCCTGGCGCGGTACCCGAACATCGATGAGGCAACGTGCCGAGCCGGCGACGACGTTCGGCCGCGTGCCGCCCTCGATGCGGCCCACGTTGTAGTGGACGTCCGCGATGCGGCCCGAGAGGTCCGCGATCGCGGCGGTGCGCCGCGCAAGCTCGTGCACTGCGCTCGCGCCCCGCCACGGCTCGACGCCCGCGTGCGCCTCGATGCCCTCGGCCGTGAGGGCGAAGCTGCCGACCGCCTTGCGCGCGGAGACGATGGCACCGCTTTCGCGTCCCGGCTCCAGCACAAGCGCGGCCAGCTGGCCGACGGCCGCCTGCGCGATCACATCGCGCGAGCGCTCGGCGCCCGTCTCCTCGTCGCCCGTGATGAGGAGACGGAGCGGCGTCGGGAGTGCCTCCGCCGCGTGGAGGAGGCGCAGTGTCCAGAGAGCGAGGGCAATGCCGCCCTTCATGTCCGCGACGCCGGGTCCGTAGGCGCGGCCTCCCGCCATGGCGAAGGGACGCCTGCCGGCCTCGCCGTGCGAGAAGACGGTGTCGGCGTGGAGGAGGAGGAGAATCCCCGGTTCGCCCGTCGCACCGAAAGCAGCCGATAGCATGTCGACGCCCGGACGCCGGATCTCGGCGCCTAGCGCGGCAAGACGCGGTCCGACGATGTCCAGGAGGACACCCACCGCAGCCGGATCGTCGCTGGGCGTGTCGATGGCGACAAGTTCACGCAGTTCATCGCAATAGGCTTCAAGGTGCTCGGACATGCGGTGGAGAATGTCCCGTTCCAAAGCGTCCCTGTCTCCCCTCGACTTCATGTACGCAAGGCTTTCGCGAGTCGACACGGCAATGCCTTGCGCCAAGGGAGTGTCCGAACTGCCGGACAAGGCAACGCGCCACCGTCTGGGCAAAGAGCCCGATCCGCATACACCCCCAACCCGTGACGCCAGCCACCAACTCGTGCGCCTGAGGCGGCTCTATGCCACGCTGTCCGCATGTCTCGAGGCGGTCATCGCGGCTGAGACGCGCGAGGACCTCCTGCGTCGCACCTGCGAGGCGGCCGTGACGGCAGGCGGCTTCCGCTTCGCCTGGGTCGGTCTCGTCGCAGCGCAAAGCGGCCTCATCGAACCTTTCACCTTCTCAGGCGAGGAACTCGGCTACCTGCACGAACTCAGCCTCTCTCTCGACGTCGACAGCTCAGGAGGGCGCGGTCCCATGGGCGTCGCCCTGCGGGAGGACCGTCAGACTCATGTCGCCGACTTCCTGCACGACCCATGGACAGCCCAGTGGCGCCCGCTGGCCGCCTTGCGTGGCTACCGCTCGGCCGTCTTCTGCCCCTTGCACGAGGCGGGGCAGGTGATCGGCGGGCTCGGCATCTACGCAGCCGAGGCCTATTTCTTCGAGGCGGAGGAGCTCGTGCTGGTCGAGGAGATCGCACGCAGCCTCGATCTCGCCCTCGATCGCCTCGAAGCGCGCAAGACCGGCAAGGCGGCCCAGGACCTCAGCCAGCTCCTCGAACTCGCGGTGCAGCAGTCCCACGACGCGGTCGTGGTCACCCATCTTTCGAAAGACGGCGCCCCGCCCGAGCCCGTGTTTGTGAACCGCGCCTTCCGAGAGCTCACAGGCTACAGCCTCGACGACCTGCGATCGGCCGCAGGGAGCGTCGCCTCCTCCTCGCCCGATGCGATCGTCAGCATGCGCGCGGCGCTCGCAGGTCGTCACCAAAGCGGCGAGACAGTGCTCCTGCGCAAGGATGGCAGCCGCTATGACGCTGCCTGGTCGATGCAGTCCCTCATGGGCGGCGACGGGCGTGCGAGCCACATCGTGATCACCCAGCGTGACATCAGCGAACGCCGCCGCCAGGAGGAGGCCATGCGCTTTCTGGCTCTGCACGACCCCCTCACAGGTCTGCCGAACCGGCTCCTCCTCAAGGACCGCCTCGGACTCGCGCTGGGCCGGGCGGAACGCGACAGCGAGCCGTTCGCGGTAGTCATGATGGACCTCGACAACTTCAAGCTCGTCAACGACACACTCGGTCACGCCGACGGCGACGTCGTGCTGCAGCACCTCGCCTCCCGTCTGCGCTCCGCCCTGCGCCAGGGCGACACCCTGGCGCGCTTCGGCGGCGACGAGTTCGTGGCCGTCGTCGGCCGCTGTCGCACGACGCAGGACCTCGACCACGTACTTGGGCGCCTCAAGTCCGTCACGGACCTTCCCTTTCCGCTGCACGGCAGGGACTATCCCCTCGATCTCAGCCTCGGTGTGGCCGTCTATCCCAGCGACGGGCGCGACGGCGATACCCTCCTGCGCCGCGCGGACAGCGCGCTCTACGACGCCAAGGCGACAGGTGGCGGACGCGCCCGCTACTTCGATCCGATGCGCGAGTCGGCCCAGGCCGTGCGCGCTGAGACACGCCGCGATCTCGCCATGGCCCTGCGCGAAGGACACCTGCGCCTCTTCTACCAGCCACAGGTCGACCTGATGAGCCGGGAGGTGCGCGGGGTCGAGGCTCTTCTGCGCTGGATCCTGCCCAGATC
>JAJYNV010000436.1 GCA_021786135.1 Bacillota bacterium | reverse complement strand
AGGGCACTAGCACGATGGCCGTGAGGCCCCGTTCCAATGCCCTCTTTCCGAACCGGCTTGACGTTCTCCCTCACACGGCTCCCCCAGGCAGTCGACCAGCCACGTTCCACCTCGCCTCAGCGAGTACGGCCGCCGCAACCATGCGTCCACTAGTACAGGTTGCCAGCCTCCCTTCGATGCTACACCAACATCGTGCGTAAGGCGGTCTTGTCGAGCTTCCCCGCACTCGTCGTGGGCAGCGCATCCACGAACACGTAGCTGTCAGGAAGCCAGAAGCGGGCCAGCCTCCCGTTCTCCACGCAGGCCATCAGGTGCGCCCTGAGCACTTCCTCGGTGACTTCTCCGCGCGCCTGGACTACCGCCAGCGGCCGTTGCCCCCAGCGTTCGTCAGGTCGTGCGACAACGGCGACAGCGGCCACCGAGGCGTGCTCCGAAATCAATGCCTCGAGCACGCCCGTCGCGATCCACTCGCCCCCGCTCTTCACGGCATCTCCCTCGCGGTCGACGACATAGACCGCGCCACCCGGCGTCGTGACTGCGAGGTCGCCCGTCCGGAACCAGCCGTCCACAAACGTCGTGGCACTGCGCTCGGGGTCCTTGTAGTATCCCGCCGGCAACCAGGGCGAGCGGACCAGTACCCTGCCGATGCTGTGTCCGTCCCTGGGCAGCGCCCGACCCTCCTCGTCGACAAGCCGCACGTCGACCATCGACAGAGGCTTCATCTCCCGACGCAACGCCTCCCAAGCCTCCGGCGAATCAGGCTCGACGCCCGGCGGCAGCACGGAGATGCTTGTGGCCAACTGGTCCGACCCGCCGTAGATCAGGCTGAACGCCATTCGCCTTTCCCGCATCTGGTGCGCCAAGCCGGTGGGCAGCGGGCTGCCCCCGGTCAGGACCTTGAGCCCGGACAGACTCTGCACGCCGGCGGCGTCGGCCTGCTCCAGAAGCATGTGGATCTGCGTCGGCACCATGTTGGTCCAGGTGACGCCCTCGCCTTGAATCAGCCGTAGCTGCTCCGCCGGGCTCGCGCGGCCGGGAAGTACCAGCTTTGCACCCAGGTAGGGTACGAAGAGCGCGGCACCCCAGCCGTGGATGTGAAAGAAGGGGATGGCAGGCATGAAGACGTCGCGACTGCCGGCCGACGCACCGGCGGGATGGAGCGCAAGATGGTGGAGAATTCCGAGGGAGGCCAGCAGCATGTCGCGGTGGCGGTACTTGAGCCCCTTCGGCCTGCCGGTCGTACCGGTGGTATAGAAGATCGAGAAGGGGTCGGTCTCCTCGACACGATCCGCTTCCGCCGGCAGGTGCTCGGCGCCAGACTCGACGAGTTCCTCGCAGCTTGGCGTCCCGGGCTCAGGCGATTGCGGGCCGTCGGTGAGCCAGACCCAGGTTTTCGGGAAGGCTGAGCGCAACTTGCCAACTGCCGGCGCGAAGCCCTCCCAGACGAACAGCCACTCCGCCTCGGCATGGCGGATCGTATAGAGCAGGTCGTGGGCCGACAGGCGGAAGTTGATCGTCAAGATCACGGCGCCCAGCATCGAGCTGGCGTAGTGCAGCTCGAGATTGCGCAGGCTGTTGACGTCCATCACGCCGAGGACGGTGCCGCTGCCCACCCCGAGTCGCTTCAGGCTGTCGGCCAGCCGCAGTGCCCGCCGGTAGACGTCCGCATAGGGGACGCGCAACGAGCCGTCGACCACCTCGCCGCCCGTTCCCTGCTCAGCCGCGGTCCGCAAGACCTCATGTGCCACCAGTGCGCGCATCACTCACTCCTCCTCTCGTTCATCGGGGTTCCCTCGCAAGACGGGCCGTGCAGCGCGAACTCCATCTGGCGGCGGCGCCAGCGGTCATCCGATGTCGTCGCCGCCATTTCATGAACGCATCGTCCTTTGCGCCTCCCCGAGCTCGCATTTCACGGCTGGCGGACGGGCTTCAAGCGGTCCGGACGTCTGCGCTGCTGACGACAAGGGTCTGATGCGCGCCCCCCACGGGACCGTCACGATCGAAGATCTGCGTCGTAGTGACCCCGACGCCCGGCACGTCGATCGTCGTCACCGCATCGATGCCGATCCAGTCACCAGTGGGCATGCGGTGCAGGTACACCGTGAGGTCGGCGTTGACGTAGCGGTACCGGCCGAACGGCAGCACCCAGCTGATCCCGCTGGCGAAGTCCGCCGCGGCGACCGCACGCGCCAATGGGCTGGGCTCCTCATCGGCGATCAGTGGGTGGCGCAGTCGAAACCACACTGCCGCAGGCCCTGGTGCGGTAACACTGCCTGTGACCAGCCGCGCCTCCATCGCCGTGTAGTAAAAGGAGCGCTGATCCGGCATCCCGGGGATGCGCAGGGGTTCGCCGCCCGCCGGTACCGACAGCCGCGCCACAGCCGCGCGCCGTGGCACGGCGACGTCGAGTGGGCTGGTCCTGCAACTCAGCGCCTGCGCGCGGGCCACCTCGCGGCCGTCGGCGGCCAGCGACGCCGCCCAACGGCCAGTGGCGCGTCCTCTCCCCCCTGTGACAGCGGTAGTGAGCGGTGTAAGCGGGACCGGCCGCAAGAATTCCACAGTGATGCGGAATACCGGCTGAGGCGCAGCCAGGCGCTCGATGAGCGTTGCGAGCAAGGCCGCGGGTGCGCCGCCATGTTGGGCGTTCGGATCCCAT